>JACQAG010000032.1 GCA_016195085.1 Pseudomonadota bacterium
CCTGCTCGAGGGCGGCGAGGCAATGGCTCAGGTCGTCTACTTTCGGCATGGGACGCGCTCCATTGAGGTCTTTGGCGACGACAATGGTGCACCGCTTCGCCGCCCGCCCCATAGCATCTCTCCCCCAATGGGGGAGAGGGTCCGACCGGCCGAGCATTCGTTCCCCCTCTCCCTTGGGGAGAGGGTTGGGGTGAGGGGCGCGCTATAAGACTAGACGTCAGCGGTCCAAGAGTTCGTCCAGTGTCCCGCAGATGCGTTCGATGTCCGCTTCGCGCGACAGGCGGTGTTCGCCGTCCTTGACCAGGCTCACGACGACGTCGCTTGCCGCCAGCGCATCGGCGAGCCAGAGCGAATAGACATAAGGCACATCCGCATCGGCCATGCCATGGATGAGGCGCACCGGACAGGCGAGCGGCAGGGTGCGGCCCAGCAACAGATGCCGCCGTCCCTCTTCGATGAGCCCCTTGGTGATCGGATAGGGATCGGGACCGTAGGCAGACGGACGCTGCCACACCCCGTCGGCTTCGATCGCCTCGCGCGCCGCTTCCGGCAGGCTCGGCCAGAGGAGCTCCTCGGTGAAGTCCGGCGCGGCGGCGATGCCGAGGAGTCCGTCGACGCGCTCCGGCCGGGCGAGCGCTGCCAGCAGCATGAGCCAGCCGCCCATGCTGGAGCCGACCAGCACCTGCGCCCCGTCCGTCAAATGATCGATGCAGGCGATGGCATCTTCCGCCCAACGGCCGATGCCGCCGTCCTCGAAGCGGCCGGAGGATTGGCCGTGGCCGAGATAGTCGAAGCGGAGATAGGCCTGCCCGCGTCGACGGCAATGCGCTTCGAGCCGCGTCGCTTTGATTCCGGTCATATCGGAATGGAAGCCGGAGAGGAACAGCACGCCCGGCGCCTTTCCCTCAAGCCGGGCGTAGGCGATGGTCGAGCCATCCGGTCGTGTTAGAATTGCAGGTGGCAGGGCCATGCCGATATTTTCTCCCGACGCGGATCGTGGATGACGAGATTGGACTCTAGCACTCCTTCGCTGAGCGACGGTCGCCCCGCAGTCATATTGCAGGTGCTGCCGAGCCTGACCACCGGCGGCGTCGAGCGCGGCACCGTGGATGTGGCCCACGCGCTGATGCGCGCCGGCTGCCAGGCGATCGTCGCCTCTTCCGGCGGCACCATGGTGCGCGAGCTGGAACGGGCCGGCGCCACCCATATGACGCTGCCGGTCGACAGCAAGAATCCCTGGCGCATGCGGGCCAACATCGAGGCGCTGAGCGAGCTCATCCTCCGTCACGAGGTCGATCTCGTGCATGCCCGCAGCCGCGCCCCGGCGTGGAGCGCCTATTTTGCCGCCAAGCGCACCCAGCGGCCCTTCATCACCACCTTCCACGGCACCTACGGCGCCGGCAATCCGCTGAAGCGCCTCTACAACTCGGTGATGACCAGGGGCGACCGGGTGATCGCGATCTCGCGCTTCATCGCCCGCCACCTGACCGAGACCTACGGCACCGATCCAAAGCGCATCCGGGTCATTCCACGGGGCGTCGATTTCCTCAGCTTCGCGCCCGAGCAGGTGAAGCCGGAGCGCATCTCGACCTTGTCACGCACCTGGCGGCTGCCGGATGGCGTGCCGTTGGTGCTGCTTCCCGGCCGGCTCACTCGCTGGAAGGGCCAGACGGTGCTGATCGAGGCATTGGCGGAGCTGCAGCGGAGCGATCTTGTCTGCGTCATCGCCGGCTCCGAGCAGGGACGCGCCGCCTACCGCCGCGAGCTCGAGGCGTTGATCCAAGCCCGCGGCCTGGCGAGCCAGGTCCGGCTGGTCGGCGAATGCCGCGACATGCCGGCTGCCTACATGCTGGCCGACGTGGTGGTCTCCGCCTCGACCGAGCCCGAAGCCTTCGGCCGCGTCGTCGCCGAGGCGCAGGCGATGGGCCGCCCGGTGGTGGCGACCGACCATGGCGGTTCGCTGGAGACCTTGCTGCCGGGCGAGACCGGCTGGCTGGTGAAGCCCCGCGATGCCTCCGGGCTCGCCCATGCGCTGGCGACCGCGCTCGGCCTCGGCGTCGATGCGCGACGGAGCCTCTCCGAGCGCGCCATCGCCAATGCCCGCCAGAACTTCTCCAAGGAAGTGATGTGCCGAGACACGCTCAAGGTCTATGCCGAGGTCTTGCAATCCGCCGAAGCGGAAGCGGCGTGATCGGGGCGCCGGTTTGACCGGAACGCCACAGTGATCAAGCTCCCACAGTGATCAAGCCCCCACAGTGATCAAGATGAGCACCGCCGTTTCTGGGCAGGCCTCCGCCATCGCCCGGGTGCTGGTGATCAAGCATGGCGCGCTCGGCGACTTCGTGCAGGCGCTGGGCCCGATGGCGGCCATCCGCACGCAGCACAAGGGTGCGCATGTCGTCCTCATGACCACGCCCGGCTTAGCACCGCTTGGCCAGGCCTCGGGCTGGGCGGACGAGGTTTGGATCGACGATCGTCCCCGCCCCTGGCGCCTCGCCGCTTGGGCGCGGCTCCGCCGGCGCCTGCGGCGCTCCCGGTTCGACCGCGTCTATGACCTGCAGACCTCGAACCGCTCCAGCCTCTACTTCCAGCTGATGGGCCCGGGCCCGAGGCCGGAATGGTCGGGCATCGCCAGGGGCGCCTCGCACCCCCATGCCAATCCCGAGCGCGACCGCATGCACACCATCGATCGCCAGGCCGAGCAGCTGGCGATCGCCGGCATCGCCGCCGTGCCGCCGCCGGATCTCGCCTGGCTCGACGGCGACGTCGCCGGCCTCCGTCTGCCGGAGGACATGGTGCTGCTGGTGCCGGGCGGGGCCCGGCATCGGCCGGAGAAGCGCTGGCCGGTCGCGCGCTATGCCGCGCTGGCGCGCCGGCTCGTCGAGTCGGAGGTGACGCCGGTGCTCATCGGCGGAGCCGGGGAGGCGGCCCTCTGCCAGACGATCGCCCAGGGCGCATCCGGCACCCGCAACCTCGCGGGCAGAACCGACCTCTTGCAAGTGGCCGGGCTTGCCCGTCGAGCCCGCGTGGCGATCGGCAATGACACCGGCCCCATGCATATCGCGGCCGTGGTCGGCTGCCCGTCCCTCGTGCTCTTCTCGAACGCTTCCGACCCTGCTCGCTGCGCGCCCCGGGGACCCAGCGTCGGCGTCTTGCGCCGCCCGGAGCTGTCGGTGCTCACCGTCGATGAGGTGTGGACGGCGCTGGCGGACCTGCTGAGCCCCGATGCGCCGCCGGCGCCGCGCTAGCTGCGCTCCTTACGGTGCGCGGCCATATAGGAGCGCAAGACCGCGTTCATGCGGCTCAGGTGACCCTTGCCTTGCTTGCGAAACCAATCGAGCACATCAGTATCGACGCGAAGATGAACCGACTTCTTCGCGACCGGCATGACGACCCGGGCATTGCGCCAGAACGATTCGTCGATTTCGCGCACCGCCGCATCCCGGCGCGTCGCCGTTTTCCCCTCCGCCCGCATGGATTTAAGTTCGGCAAGCGAGTATCGCTTCGTATCTTTCCTTGCCATCCCTCCCTACCTTCCAAGCGCTGATGATGCGGCACCAGCGCCGCGCCGCGTATAGACGACGAGATAGTAGTCGTCCTCGACACGGCCCAGGGCGCGGATGCGCGTCTCACCATAGGCACCTCGCTCATCATCGGCTTCAAGCACGGGGTTTTCGAAGATGAGTGCGGCATCTCTGAAATCGACGCCATGGTCCTCTAAGTTCCGCTGTCTCTTCGACTCATCCCATTCGAAGTCCATGCCTAACGGTACACATTTGTGTACATGGCTGCAACAGCACAATATTGAAGCGGCGCCCACACCTTGCCGAGAGTCGGCGTCTTGCGTCGCCGAAACAGACCGAACCGGACCCGCCTTCCGCGTCTTGGCGTGGGGCCGAGTCCCGTGTTCTAGTAAAGGCGGGCCGTGTCGATGCCGCCTCCGGGGGTGCCATGCTGTATCTTCTAGCGATCTTAATTTCGCCCTTGGCGCTGCTGTTTGCCGGCAAACCTCTGCAGGCCCTGCTGAACGCGGTGATCTGGGTCGCCGCGTGGATTGGCTTGCTGTTCCTCGCTCCTGGGATCTTGCTGTGGCTGATCGGGGTCGTGCATGCGGTCCTCGTGATCAATGCCAAGCGCGCCGACCAGCGCACCGAGAAGATCATCGACGCCCTGGGGAACAAGCCTTCTCCCTAGAGAGGCCCGCCAACCAACGGGGTCTCTCTGGGTTGCGGGATCGATGGTCTCGGGGTATTGTCCTGGCCCCCATGAGGGGCGCTGCCCGCTTCGCGGGCCTGCCGGAGAGCCTGTCCATGTCGGTGCTGAGCCTGCGTGTTGAGATCGAGGACGGAGCCGCCTTGCCGGCTCGCGGTTCCGCTCGCCCGCATGCTCTGGCGCGCCCGGCCACGGGGACGGCGCGAACTAGCCCGGCCCGCTCGGCCTGAAGAGCAACGCTGCCCGACCGTTCCGGCCGCGCTCGAGTGAGGACTGCCCTATCCTCGGCTCGCCGGTCCATGCATTGAAGGCTTGAACCCGCCATGCCCGCCATAACGCTCCCCGACGGCAGCGTCCGTCGCTTCGATGAACCCGTGTCCGGCGCCGAGATCGCCAAAGCGATCGGCCCGGGCCTCGCCAAGGCCGCGCTCGCGGTCAAGTCGGACGGCCGCGTCCTCGACCTTGCCACCAGGTTCGAGGAGGACGCCCGCATCGAGATCGTGACCTCGAAGCACGCCGACGCGCTCGAGCTCATCCGCCACGATGCCGCGCACGTGCTGGCGGAGGCGGCGAAGGAGCTCTACGGCGATGACGTGCAGGTGACCTTCGGGCCGGCGGTCGAGAACGGCTTCTACTATGATTTCCATCGCGACGAACCGTTCACGCCCGACGATCTGGCGAAACTGGAAGCGCGCATGCACGAGATCGTCGACCGCGACGAGCCGATCGCGCGCCAGGTCTGGGACCGCGACCAGGCGGTCCGTTTCTTCGAGTCGATCGGCGAGCAGTTCAAGGCCGAGCACGTCGCCACGATCCCCGCCGGCGAGCCCATCACCATCTACAGCCAGGGCAAGTTCATCGATCTGTGCACGGGCCCGCACCTGCCTTCGACGGCGAAGCTGGGACATGCCTTCAAGCTGACGAAGCTCGCCGGCGCCTATTGGCGGGGCGATGCCAGGAACGCGCAGCTGCAGCGGGTCTACGGCACGGCCTGGGCCAGTCCCGAGCAGCTCAAGGCTTATCTCACGCAGATCGAGGAGGCCGAGAAGCGCGATCACCGCCGGCTCGGCCGCGAGATGAATCTCTTTCATCAGCAGGAAGAAGCGGCCGGCAGCGTGTTCTGGCATCCCAAGGGCTGGACGCTCTATCGCATCCTCGAACGCTACATGCGTCAGCGCCTGGAGCTGGCCGATTATCTCGAGGTGAAGACGCCGCAGCTCTTGGACCGCGCGCTGTGGGAAGCCTCGGGCCATTGGGAGAAATTCCGCGAGAACATGTTCATTGCGGAATCCCAGGACGAGCGCGTGCTGGCGCTGAAGCCGATGAACTGCCCGGGCGCGGTGCAGATCTTCAAGCAAGGCTTGAAGAGCTACCGCGATCTCCCCTTGCGCCTGGGCGAGTTCGGCTCCTGCCATCGCAACGAGCCGTCCGGCGCCTTGCATGGCATCATGCGGGTCCGCGCCTTCACGCAGGACGACGGGCACATCTTCTGCACCGAAGATCAGATCACCGCCGAGGGCACGCGGTTCTGCGCGCTCCTGCAGAGCGTCTATGCCGATCTCGGCTTCACCGACATTCATGTGAAGTTCTCCGACCGGCCGGCGGTGCGCGCCGGCTCGGACGAGATCTGGGACAAGGCCGAAGCCGCACTCAAGGAAGCGATCGAGGCGGCGAAGTTCCCCTATGAGATGAATCCGGGCGAGGGCGCCTTCTACGGGCCAAAGCTGGAATTCATCCTACGCGATGCCATCGGCCGGGATTGGCAATGCGGCACCTTGCAGGTGGATTTCGTGCAGCCCGAGCGGCTCGATGCCTCTTACATCGGCGAGGATGGCGCCAAGCACCGGCCGGTGATGCTGCATCGCGCCATCCTCGGCTCATTCGAGCGTTTCATCGGCATCCTGATCGAGCACTACGCCGGCAAATTCCCGATCTGGCTGGCACCGGTACAAGCTGTTGTGGCCACCATCACCTCGGACGCCGATGTCTATGCCGAAGCGGTGGCGAAGGCGGCGCGCGCCGCCGGGCTCCGCGTTGAGGTCGACACGCGCAACGAGAAGATCGGCTACAAGGTGCGTGAGCACAGCCACGCCAAGGTGCCGGTGATGCTGGTCGTCGGCAAACGCGAGGCGGCGGAGCACACGGTCGCGCTCCGCCGTTTGGGCGGCGATGCCCAAGAAGTGCTTGCGCTCGATGCCGCCGTACTTAGACTGAAACAGGAAGCCGCCGTTCCCTCGATGCACGCATCGCCATGACGGCAGCCTACAAACCGTTAAACCGCAAATAGGAGGACATACATCCCTCGACCCCCTTTGGACGTTACGCCGAGCCGCGACGGGCCCCGCGTCAACGAAGAGATCCGCGCCCTCAAGCTGCGCTTGATCGGTGCCGATGGCGAGATGATCGGTGTCGTGACCGTCAATGAAGCCCTGGAGGCCGCTGTCGCCGCCGGGCTCGACTTGGTCGAGATCGCCCCCCAGGCCGATCCACCCGTCTGCAAGATCCTCGACTACGGCAAATTCAAATACGAGGCGCAGAAGAAAAAGAGCGAAGCGCGCAAAAAGCAGAAGATCATCGACGTCAAGGAGATCAAGCTCCGCCCCGGCATCGACGACAACGACTACAATGTGAAGATGCGGGCGATGCGGCGCTTCCTCGAAGAGGGCGACAAGGTGAAGGTCACCATGCGCTTTCGCGGCCGCGAGCTCGCCCACCAGGAGCTGGGGATGGAGGTGCTGGTGCGCGTGCGCACCGAGCTCGAGGAG
This sequence comes from Pseudomonadota bacterium, assembly GCA_016195085.1. NCBI lineage: Bacteria > Pseudomonadati > Pseudomonadota > Pseudomonadota bacterium. The sequence goes on from JACQAG010000032.1 coordinate 6,978, forward strand.
ATGGCCAAGGTGGAGCAGCTGCCCCGCATGGAAGGCCGCCAGATGGTGATGGTGCTGACGCCGAAGTGAGGCGTCGGTGCGATCGCGCTGGCTGACTCATTTACACTCGCCGCCGAAGACCCTCACCCGCCTCGCTCACGCTCGGCACCGTCGGGGACGGCCGCGCCGGATCCTTCCGGCGCGGCGTTGGAGACGGGAGGACCCGTCTCCAACCGTCCCGACCCCGTGATACGGGAGAGGGGCTGTAGGCGTTGCTCCCTGTCTCCCTCTCCCGCACCGCGGGAGAGGGCTGGGGTGAGGGTCCTACTATCTAGAAATCCGTGCAGCGGCCGTCCTTCTCCCAGTCGCCATAGCGGGTGGGCTCGGGACCGGTCGGTCCGCCGACCTCGTCCTTTTGCGCGGGGACCTTTGGCGGCGGGTTGGCGCTCTTGTCCGCCGGAAGGGGAGCCGGGCGCTCGCCGGGCACGGCGCGCGCAACGGATGGCTTGCCGAGGGGAACCTCGCGGAAGCGCTTTTCAGGTCCGGCCATGGCGCCACTATGGCGCCCTCGGAAGAGCCCGCCAAGACTTGAACTAGACGCATTAGCGCGCCAACTATGGGGCGCTCCGACTTGCGAGCTAATCCAATGTCCGTATCCCCATGGCCGCCAATTTCCGAACCGCGCTGCTGCTTGCGGGCTTGACCGCGCCCGGGACCGGGCGACGCGGACCCTGGGGCTGATCCGTGACGGGTATCGGCCGAGCGCGAAGCAGCAAGCAACACGTCACGCGAGAGGAGGCCGGACCCAATCCTGCGGGGCAGGCGGCGCGGGCGGCAGCGCTTTCCCTCCTCATCGAGGTGCTGGACCGGGCAAGGCCGCTCGACGGGGCGCTCACCGGCGCACCGGCAAGCGCCGGCTTGGAGGCGCGCGACCGCGCCTTTGCCAGGTTGATCGCTACCACCGTGCTGAGGCGCTTGGGACAGATCGATGCGCTCATCGATCATTGCCTCAGCCATCCCTTGCCGAAGGAGGCGGGTCCGGTCCGCCAGGTGCTGCGCCTGGCGGTGGCACAGCTCGCCTTTCTGGGCACGGCACCCCACGCCGCCGTCGAGACCGCAGTCGGCCTCGCGCCCGAGCGTTTCAAGGGATTGGTCAATGCGGTGCTGAGGCGCCTTGTCCGCGAGGCGCCTTCCCTTATCGCCGAGCAACACGCCGCCGCGCTCAACACGCCGAAATGGCTGTGGGATTCCTGGTGCGCCAGCTACGGCGAACGGACCGCCGAGGCGATGGCGCTCCAGCATCAGGCGGAGCCGCCGCTCGACCTCATAGTGAAAGCGGCCGCCCGGGAATGGGCCGAACGCCTGGGCGGCCGGATCCTGCCGACCGGCGGCATCAGGCTCACCGGCGGCGGCCTCGTCACCCAGCTTGCCGGCTATGAGGAGGGCGCTTGGTGGGTGCAGGATGCCGCCGCCAGCCTGCCGGCGCGCCTGCTGGGCCAAGTCGCGGGAAAGCGCGTGGCCGATCTCTGCGCGGCACCGGGCGGCAAGACCGCGCAGCTCGCCCTTGCCGGCGCCGCGGTTACGGCGGTCGATCGCTCGCCGCAGCGGCTCGAGCGGGTCGCCGAGAATTTGAAGCGGCTCGGCCTCGAGGCCACGCTCATCCGTGCCGATGCGAGCCAATGGACGCCGCCGGCCAAGCTCGATGCGGTGCTGCTCGATGCGCCCTGCAGCGCCACCGGGACGATCCGTCGCCATCCCGACTTGACCTGGCTGAAGCGCCCCGAGGATCTGGCGAGCCTGACGGCGCTGCAGGACCGCCTGCTGGATGCTGCCAGCGGCTTCCTGAAGCCGGGTGGCATACTCCTTTACTCGGTCTGCTCGCTCCAGCCGGAGGAAGGACCGTCCCGCATCGCCCGGCTCCTCTCCGGCGGACGCCGGCTTGAACGGGTGCCGATCGAGGCCGGCGAGGTCGATGGCCAGAGCCAGTTCCTCACCCAAGCGGGCGAGCTCCGAACGCTCCCCTGTCACTGGCCGGATCTCGGCGGCATCGACGGTTTCTATGCCGCGCGTTTGCGGTTTATTGGTTAACGTTGCCCCGGCCGCGGCGAGGCTGTAAACAGCGATCCGTGCCTCAAATTGCCCGTCCCCTCATCGCGCCTTCGATCCTTTCGGCCGATTTTGCGCGGCTCGGCGAGGAGGTCCGCGCGATCGACAAGGCCGGCGCCGACTATGTGCATGTCGACGTCATGGATGGCCATTTCGTCCCCAATCTCACCATCGGTCCGGGCGTGGTGAGAGCGCTCCGGGCGCACACCAAGAAGCCCTTGGACGTGCACCTCATGATCGCGCCGGTCGATCCGCTGCTGGGCGCCTTCGCCGATGCCGGGGCCGACATCATCACCGTGCATGTCGAGGCCGGTCCGCACACCCATCGCAGCCTGCAGACGATCAGGGCCTTGGGCAAACGCGCCGGCGTCTCGCTCAACCCGTCGACTCCGCCCGAAGCGATCCACTATCTCCTGGGCGAGGTCGATCTGGTGCTGGCGATGACGGTCAATCCCGGCTTCGGCGGCCAGAGCTTCATCGCTCAGCAGGTGGAGAAGATCCGGCGCCTGAAAGCAATGATCGAGGCCTCGGGGCGGCCGATCGAGCTCGAGGTCGATGGCGGCATCACACCGGAGACTGCCCGCCAAGTGGTCGCCGCCGGCGCCACCGTGCTGGTCGCCGGCACCGCGGTGTTCTCCGGCGGCCCGCCTGAGTACCAGCGCAACATCGAGCGGCTCCGCGGCGGGGGATGAGGCGCCTGCCTCTTTGAGCATCATGGGCCGTCTCAAGCAATTGGTGTATCGCTCCGCCCCCTACCGCTGGCTCTTGCAGCCCCGCGGCACGGTCACATTGTCGGTTCCGCTGTCCGTCGCCTGGCCCGGCAATCCGACCCGCGGGCGCGGAATCGCGCAAGGCGAGATCACCTTGGGCGGCCGCAGCGTGCCCCTCGCCGGCCCGGGATGGCCCGACGCCGATGTGCCGTCCTCCGCTTGGCTGGCCGAGCTCGACGGCTTCGATTGGCTGGCCGATCTGCGCGAGCTCGGCGGCGATCCAGGACGCCGCGGCGCGCGCGAGCTGGTCAACCGCTTCCTCGATGCCCATGGCGTCTGGCACCCGCTCGCCTGGCGCGCCGATGTGCTGGGCCGCCGCATCGCCGCCTGGCTCGGCTACTACGACTTCTTCGCCGCCAGCGCCGAGGATGAGTTCAAGGATCGCCTCGCGCTGGCGCTCACCCGCCAGCTCCGCCACTTGGCCCGGGTGGCCGACGATGCGAGGCCGGGTGCCGCCAGCATCTCGGCTTGCCGCGGCCTCATCCTCGGCGCGCTGGCGCTTGCCGGCGAACGGCGGCACCTCAAGCCGGCGCTGGATCGCCTGGCTTCCGCCCTCAGGGCGCAGGTGCTGACGGATGGCGGTCACGCCTCGCGCAGCCCCCAGGTGCATCTCCGGGTCGTGGCCGATCTCATCGACATCCGCCAAGCGCTCCGGACCGCACAGCAGCCGATTCCCGAAGCGCTCACCAGTGCCATCGAGGCGATGGCGGCGATGCTGCGCTATCTCCGCTACGCCGACGGCACCTTGGCCCTGTTCAACGGTGCCAACGAAGGCGAGATCGGGTTCCTCGAAACCGTCATCGCCCAATCGGAATCGCGGCCGCGGCTGGCCGTGGCCGCACCCGACATGGGCTTCCAGCGCCTGGCGGCCGGACGCACGGTGCTGCTCGTCGACGCCGCCGGGCCGGTTGCCCTCGAGGGCAGGGCCCATGCCGGCACCTTGGCCTTCGAGCTTTCGATCGCCCGCGAGCGTCTGGTGGTGAATTTGGGCGGCGCCGGCCATCACGAGATCGAATGGCAGGCCGCCCAGCGCTCCACCGCCGCGCATTCGACCTTGACCATCGACGACACCAACTCCAGCGCGATCGCGCCGGACGGTTCCCTCGGCCGCGCGCCCGACGAGGTCACCGTGAACCGCGAGGAAACCGACGGCCAGGTCTGGCTGGATGCCAGCCACAACGGCTATGCCGAACGCTTCGCGGTGATCCACCGCCGCCGTCTCTATCTGTCGGCCGATGGCGAGGATGTGCGCGGCGAGGACGTGCTGACCGGCGCCGGCAGCCACCAATTCGCCATCCGCTTTCACTTGCATCCGAAGGTGCAGGTGAGCCTCGCCCAGAACGGCGTCGCGGCTTTGCTGCGCCTGCCCTCCGGCCTCGGCTTTCGGCTCAGGGCCCAGGGCGGGCGCCTCAGCCTCGGCGACAGCGTCTATCTGGGCCAGGTCGGCGAGATGCGCCGCAGCCGGCACGTCGCCATCACCGGGGTGTGCGCGAACGGCAACGCCCAGGTCAAATGGGCGATCAGGCGCGACAGCAAAAAGGACGCGCCGGCGTAGAGAAATCACGCGCAAAAGGCCTCGCGTGCGATGCCTGGAATGCGGGAGCCGACCACTCCTAGAATCCGGGCTCCCGACCAATTCAGAAAATGGCTACCATCGACGCCAAATCGGTCGTCATCCGGGGAATCGCGGTTAGAAAGAAGCTTACAATGCCCACGACCCTCGAAGCTGTGCGCCCGATAGAATTGGCCGATATACGGGAAGCACGCAATCGAATAGCTAAGACCATCGTGCGCACACCATTGGTCCGCCTTGAACTGGGGCCAGACTACCCCGACATCCGCCTCAAGCTGGAGAATCTGCAACCGATCAACGCCTACAAACTGCGGGGTGCCGCCAACGCAGTGGCATTGCTGTCGGAGTCAGAGCGCAAGCAGGGCGTGTGGACGATCAGCGCCGGAAATGCCGGACAAGGCGTCGCTTATGCGGCAAGACAGGCGGGCGTGCCGTGCACGGTCGTGGTGATCGCGACGGCGCCGGAATCGAAGATCGAGCGGATGCGGGCGCTCGGCGCAAAACTCATCCCGGTGCCATACGACGTAGTCTGGAAGGCCCTTGAGGAACGTTCGTTTCCCGAAGTCGAAGGGACGTTCGTACACCCCTTCGACGATCACAATTTCATCACCGGTCATGCGACGATGGGTCTCGAGATTCTCGAAGATGCACCCGACACCGTGGCCGTCATTGCCAGCGTTGGCGGCGGCGGGCTCATCACCGGCGTCGGCAGCGCGCTAAACGCACTTAACCCAGGGATCAAGGTTTGGGGCGCTGAACCGGAGACGGCCGCTCCCGCCGCGCTGTCGTTTGCCATGGGATCGCCGCAAGTGTTCAAGGACTGGAAGCCTTCGTTTGTGGACGGCGCCGGCGGCAAAAGCCTCTTCCCACGCATGTGGGATCGAATGAAGCCTGTAGTGGACGGCTACATCGTGGTTAGCCTGGACGAGACGAAGAAGGCCATGCGGCTGATGGCGGAAAAGGCGCGCATCATTGCCGAGGGGGCTGGCGCTCTGTCGGTGGCCGCCGCATTGACCGGAAAAGCCGGCCAAGGGCCGATCGTCGCGATCGTCTCCGGGGGCAATGTCGATCTGAAGATATTCTGCGAGATAATCGGCTCGTCAGCCGGTTGAGATGATCGAGCGCGCGGCCGCGCGCCATGTCCGCCAGGAATCCATCTGATGCAGCCAGGAAGTGGGTCAACATGAAGACCGTGATGAGCTGGGATGCGTGGATGAGCTACGACGCGCTCGGGCTGGCGGAGTTGGTGCGGCGCAAGGAGGTCACGCCGCGCGACCTCGCTGAGCAGGTGGCTGCCGGAATCGCCAAAGTCAATCCGGCGATCGGCGCGGTGGTCGAGGTCTTCGAGGATGTCGTTGCCGATCCGCTGAAGGACGGCATGCGGCCTGACGGTATTTTCGCCGGTGTCCCGTATCTGATGAAGGATCTCGGGCCGACGCTGAAGGGCCGCAAGCAGGAGATGGGTGCCCGGCTCATGCAAGGCAACGTCGCGACCGCCGACAGCTTCCTCACCACCAGGATCCGCCAGGCCGGCCTCAACATCATGGGGCGCACGACGACGCCCGAGTTCGGCGTCTGTGGCTCGGTTGAGAACGAGAAGGTCTACGTCTCTCGCAACCCCTGGGATCGCGCCTACACGACCGGGGGTTCGTCGGCAGGCACCGGTGCCGCCATCGCCGCCGGCGTCATCCCGCTCTCGCATGCAAGTGACGGCGGGGGCTCGATCCGCATTCCCGCCGGCATCAACGGCACCATCGGCCTCAAGCCCTCGCGCGGCGTCTTCTCGGCGGCGCCGGAGGGATCGGACCTGATGGCCGTCGTCTCCGTGCAGGGCTGCCATTCACGCACGGTCCGGGACACCGCCGCCTTCTTCGATGCGTGCCGGGGCGGCGCGCCCGGCGAGTTCATGTCGTACTGGACGCCGGATCAGCCCTATCAGGACCTCATCCGGCGGGACCCACGGAAGCTGAAGATCGCGCTCTCGCACGAGTGGGGCGACTATCGGGCGACGCCGCACATCGCGGGCGAGCTCGAGCGTGCCGGCCGTTTCCTCGAGGGGCTCGGCCATCGGGTCGAGTGGCGGACGCCAGCGATCGACTTTCGTGCCGCCTATGCGGCGCAGACTGCCTGCTACATCACCAACATTGCGATGAATCTCGAGCGCCTGACCAAGCTGCGCGGCCATGCGCGGCCGAGCGTCGAGTGGATCGAGCCGATGAACGTAAGGATCTGGGAGGCAGGCATCGACATGCGCTATTCAGCGCGTGCCGAGATGCAGGCGACTTTCAACCAGACCTCGCGCGGCTTCGGCATCTTCTTCGAGGACTGGGACATCCTGCTGACGCCGATCTCGACGCTGACCACGCATCGGCTGGGCACGCTCGACTACATTACGCTCAACGCGACGGACACGCCGCTCGACTGGTTCGCCAAACTCTGGGGCATGTACGCCTATACACCGCTCGGCAATCTCTGCGGGATCCCGGCGATCTCGCTACCGATGGCCGCGCACGACAACGGCTTGCCGCTCGGCATCCACGCGCTCTCCCGCCAGGCCAATGACGGTCTCCTGCTGCAACTCGCCGCCCAGATCGAGCGCGCGCTCGACGGCAAGTGGAACGGCGGACGCCGGCCCGGCGTGCATGTGACGATGGCGTGAACCTACGAGGTCGAGAGCCAGATGAGCAAGAAGGTCGTTGTCATCGGGGCTGGAATGGTGGGCATTGTCGCTGCCAGCTTCTTGCAGCGAGATGGCCACACGGTCGCGGTCGTCGACCCTAACGGACCGGGTGAAGGGGCCTCATTCGGCAATGCCGGAGGATTGAATCCGTCTTCGGTTGTGCCGATGTCGATGCCGGGTATCGTTCGAAATGTGCCTAAATGGCTATCAGATCCGCTCGGACCGCTTGCCATTCGGTGGACTTACCTACCGTCTCTTCTCCCCTGGCTCATCCGCTTTATTCGGGCAGGAACGCCTGAGCGCGTGGAATCCCAGGCGCGTGCTCTTCGCGATCTGTTGGGGCCCTGCCTCGACTGCCTCGAACCGCTGGTCAAGGCCGCGGACGCACAAGATCTCGTCCATCGGCGGGGCGCTCTATTCGTCTCACGTTCTAAAGACGCATTCACGAATGACCGAGCGGCATGGGACTTGCGCCGGCGTCACGGCGTTAAATGGGACGATCTGAACGCGGACGAGATTCGCCAACTCGAGCCGACTCTTTCTCACGACTATGTCCGTGGAATTTTCGTGCGAGAGAATGGACACACCAGCAATCCGCATCGTTTGGTTTCAAGACTTGCCGAAGCCTTTCAGCGCGGTGGCGGCACGATTATTCGCAGCCGCGTGCTTGACTTTGAATTTGACGGCGCGCAGCTCCGCGCCGTTCGGACGACGGACGGATCGATCGCTGCGGAGATTGCCGTGGTAGCAGCAGGGGTTCATTCAAAGCCTCTGGCCGCAGCACTCGGCGATCGGATCCCGCTCGAGACTGAACGCGGCTACCACATCGTGCTCCGGAACCCCGAGATCATGCCGCGCATCCCCTTGGCGGATGTCGATGCGAAGCTCGTTGCGACCCCGATGGAGACAGGCTTGCGGTTTGCTGGAATCGTAGAGCTTGCGGGGTTGACCGCGCCGCCCAACTGGCGCCGGGCCGACATTCTGCTCGAGCGCGGACGCCGCATGCTGCCTAGCCTCGCGGGCAGCCATGCCGAGGAGAGCCTTTCCCGCTGGATGGGGCACCGGCCGAGCACTCCCGACTCGCTGCCGGTCATCGGGCCCGCCAGACGATCCCCTGACGTGTTTTACGCCTTCGGCCACGGCCATGTTGGGATGGCTGCCGCCCCCACGACCGGCAAGATCATCGGCGAGTTGGTGGGCGGCAAGGTACCTAGCATTCCGATCGAGCCCTTCCGAGCCGGTCGATTTTAGGCAGAACCATCACGCTCGGCGACGGTTCCGGGCGCTAAGTCTCGCGATTGGGACGGCGACTTGTGCGGGTTTTCGTATTGGGAATACGATCGTCCCTGACCGCCTCCCACCCTCCGATGTTGGCGAGAGCTATCGCGTGCCAGACGTTGTCATCGAATACCAGGATGTTGGGCTTCGCTACGGGACCTTTCAGGCGCTCGAGCAAATCAATGAGCGCATCGTTAAGGGCGATGTGGTGGTCGTTTGCGGGCCGAGCGGATCGGGAAAGAGTTCGCTCCTGCGGTGCACCAATGGGCTTGAGAGATTTCAAGAAGGCGACATCGTCGTTGCTGGAACCAGCGTACGAGGGTGTACCGACCTGCCTCGGCTTCGCTCGCGAATCGGCATGGTGTTCCAGCAATTCGATCTATATCCGCATATGACTTGCCTCAAGAATGTGATGCTCGCTCCGATCCGGGTGTTGGGCTGGTCCCGTCGGCAGGCGCAGGACAAGGCGGAAGCCTTGCTCGATCGGTTCGGAATCTTGGAGCAGGCGCTCAAATACCCTGCTGAATTGTCTGGCGGTCAACAACAGCGGGTCGCGATCTGCCGCGCGCTCGCTCTCGAGCCGGCAGTCATGATGTTCGATGAGCCGACCTCGGCGCTCGATCCGGAGATGATCGGCGAAGTGCTCGATATCATCCGCGACTTGGCTCGCGATCACATGACCATGCTGATCGTCACACACGAAATGCGTTTTGCCCGGAAGGTGGCAAATCGTATCCTGTTCATGGAAGGTGGAAAGATCGTCGACCGCGGCGGCAGCGCGGAGTTCTTCGACAATCCGAGCAATCCTCGAACGGCGCGTTTCCTCGAGCGAATACTGGGATGAGGTAGCGGATCGTCCTGGCTGCCTCGATTGCGAGTGGAAGAGACATGGCGAGCAGAGGGAGGCATGACATGACGGAACGTAAAATTGCTGATTTGCAAGCCATAGAATCGACCGGTGCCGTCGATAGGCGGCAGCTCCTGACCCTTGCTGCGGGCCTGGGTGCGGGATCTCTGATCTTGTCGCATCAGGCCCTGGCGCAGGCCGGCGCCGAGGACACATACGAACGCATCAAGCGGACCGGCGCATTCAATCTCGGCGCTCGCGAGGCAACGCCTCCTTACGGATTCAAGGACAAGGCCGGCACCTATGTCGGCTTTGCGACCGACATGGCGCGGGCGGTGCACGCCAATCTGCAAAAAGAGCTCGGTGTCCCGATAAAGCTCAATTACATACCGGTTACCAGCCAGACCAGGATTCCGCTCCTGCAAAATGGCACCATCGACATGGAGGCCGGTGCCACGACGGTGACACGGGCCCGCCGCACGGTCGTCGAGTTCCCGGTCGCGCATTTCGTGACCGCGACCGCCCTGCTTGTCGCCACGGATGGCCCAATCCACAAGGTTGAAGATCTTGGCGGCAAGCGCGTCGGCATCCCGCTGGGTGGCGTGAGCGATCCGTTGTTCCGGGGTCTCAATCAAAGCGGCCGTATCAAGCCGGCGTGCACGATTGTCGGCTTCCCCGATCATCCCCAAGCCTTCACCGCGCTCGAAACCGGATCGATCGAGGCCTATGCCGTGGAAGGACCGATTGGCTACGGACTTCGCAGCAAATCGACCCAGCCGGCGAAGTGGCGTGTCTTCGACGCCAACGTCGACAGCTTCCTGCAGGCGTTTCCCATCCGTCCGGACAGTCCGAAGTTCAAGCGCGTGGTCGATCTCACCCTCGTCAACCTCTTTGCGTCCGGCGAGTGGGGCAAGCTCTATGACACCTATTTCGGACCGAAGAGCGACGCACCCCTGCCCATGACGGACGCTCTTCGAACCCTGGAAATATTCAACTCCTGGCCGGAGCAGTAGGCTCTCTTGGACGGGACGGGAGGCCTAGGGAGTAATCGCTGGCCTCTCGGCCCGGCATATCCGGGGTCATTTGGATGCAGATAGAATTTGACTGGTCCGTGCTCTGGCGCGCGCCCTATGGCGATTGGGTCGCGAGCGCAATTCTGACGACCATCGAGCTTTCGCTCGTCTCCTGGGTAATCGCACTCTTCCTCGGCACGATCATTGGCATCCTGCGCGCCTCACCGCATCGCCCGATGCGAATGTTGGCCACGGCGCATGTGGAGGTCTTCCGCAACATTCCCCTCCTGGTGCAGCTGTTTTTTGCGTATTACGTGCTGCCCAGACTCTTGCCCATGGAACTGCGTCGCGAGCTTTTCGACCTTGGCTGGGAAATGGGGAGCGCCATCTTGACGCTCTCGCTCTACAGCTCGGCCAAGATTGCTGAACACGTTCGCGCCGGAGCCAATGCGGTAGAGCACCAGGTGAAATCCGCCGCCCTCTCGACCGGACTCACGTGGTGGAAAGCACAGCGCTTCGTCATCATGCCGCTGCTTCTGCGCGTCATTGTGCCAAACCTTACAACTGAGTTCGTGACCATCTTTAAAAGTTCGTCGATCGCCATGACGGTCGGTGTCGCCGAGACATCATACCTAACCCAGAATCTTGGATTGCAGACCTTTCATTGGATCGAGGCGAATACGCTCGGAACGATGGTCTATCTCACCTGTGCATGGGCGGTTGCCGGGTCGATGGCGATCATCGAGCATTGCGTTCGGGTTCCCGGCTTGCTACGGCGCGAGGGTACGGATCCGCATGTCAGTGCTCGTTGACAACCTCGGAGCGCTGATCCTCGCGCTTCTATTGTTGAATGTGAAATTGACATGCATCGCAATCTTGATTGCATTGCCAATTGCCTCGACTTTTGCAGTCGCCCGACTCTCCACTAATCCGCTGCTCTATTATCCGGTGACGATATACGTGAACGTGCTGCGCAGCAGTCCGCTCTTGATGATCCTGTTTTGGGCTTATTATACCGGTCCGATGCTGACGGGACAGGCGAGCAGCGCCGAGCGGGCGGCGTTGATTGCTCTAACTGCGTTTGAGGTTGCATATTTTACCGAGATCGTGCGAACGGGCATCCAGTCGATCCCAATGAGCCAGCGGCGCGCGGGCTTGGCCACGGGCCTGACATCTCGTCTGGTGACGCAGCTGATCATCCTGCCGCAGGCATTGCGGAGAATGCTTCCGTCGCTGTTGACGCAAAGCATCATTGCTTTTCAGGACTCGACGATTGCGAGCATCATCGGCGTACCCGACGTAGCCCAGGTGGCGACAATTCTGAACGCGCGCGAGCAGCGACCGATCCAGCTCTATGGCGGCTTGGCCATCATGTTTTTTGTAATCTGCTATGCCCTCAGCCATCTCGTCAGAGGACTGGAGCGGCGGACTGCGAAGCGAATAACCGGCATCGGTGCAGCCGCCTAAGCAGTCGATGGCGCGCTTCGAATAGAGTGGGCCACGGCGGCGAGATGCGCCGCACCCAGCACGTCGCCATCATCGGGGCGACCGAGAACCGCAACGCCCAGGTCAAATGGGCGATCGGGCGCGACAGCAAGAAGGACTAAGCCCGCCTGATCGCGTTCAGCGACTGCTGCTGCATCGAATGTGTCAGGCCGTGCCGGCGCCGGCTCACTTGATCTGGATCAAGGACACGTCAGCCTCCTCGGCGACACCATCGCTACTCATGACACACGGGGCCGATTTCGGCCCGATCGTCGCGTGGCCGCCTATGCAGCGAAAATTCCAGACACCGCATCCCTAAGCAGCAGGAACGCACCCGCGCAACCGCTCGCGCACGAAGGCATCGCGCTCGGCGCCTTGGCGCGCATGCCGATCTTGCGATTGGAGACAGCCTTGGCCAGCCGTTTCGTCTGCCCCGTGACCGGCATCGATGTCGGCCAGATGTCGGATGAGATATCGCGGATGGCGGTATTCTCGGCGGGATTCCGGTCGTTCTTCCTGTTGGCGCCGCTCTATGCCGTTGCGGCGATGGCGGTCTGGGTGCCGCTGTGGCAGGGGCACGTCGCTATGGCGTTGCCGGTGCCGTCGCCCTATTGGCACGGGCACGAGATGCTGTTCGGCTATGCCACGGCCGTTCTTGCCGGGTTTCTGCTGACGGCGGTGCCGAATTGGACCGGTGCGGCCCCGGTGGCCGGCGGTCGTCTTGCCCTCCTCGTTGCCGTCTGGGTTGCGGCTCGCGGCTCGGCGTGGGTCCCTGAGCTGGTTCCAGTATCGATTGCCGCCACGCTGGATCTGGCTTTTCTGCCGCTGCTCGGGCTTCTGGTGGCACCCGCCATCCTTCGCTCCAATGCGCGGCGGAACGGCGTGTTCCTGATCGCCCTCGCCCTCATGACCCTGGTCGACCTCCGCTACCAGCTGGTCGCGCTCGGATCGGATTGGGGCGATGCCGCCTGGAGTCTTCGTATCGGCCTCGGCCTCTTCACCCTGCTCATTGCCGTCGTCGGTGGACGCATTGTCCCATCCTTCACGGCGAACTGGTTGAAGAGCCAAGCCGAGGACAAGCTTGTTCGCGACGAATCTTGGCGCGATCGCGCGGCTGTGGCGGTTCTTCTCGCTCTCGTCCTCGCCGAGGCAGCTAGCGCGCCGGATATCGTCGTCGGTGGCCTCGCAGCCGGAGCAGCTCTATTGCATGCCTGGCGCATGATCGGCTGGCGGAGCCTGGAAACGCTGCGCCAGCCGATCCTGTGGGCGTTGCATTTGGGATATGCCTGGCTGGTTGCCGGCCTTGGACTCAAGGCGGCGGCGTTGCTAGGCGGTCTCATACCTGAGACGGCAGCCATCCATGCGCTGACCGCGGGCACCATCGGCACGATGACCGTGGCGGTGATGTCGCGCGCCGCTCTTGGCCACAGCGGTCGCCCGGTGGTGGCGAGCCGGACGACCGTTGCCGCCTATGGGCTGGTGACGCTGGCGGCTGTCCTCCGTGTCGCCGCCGGCGCCTTGATCGGGCCGTACGACGGCGCGCTCATCGGAGCCGCCGGGATCGCCTGGATCCTTGGCTTCGCGGCGTTCCTCTTCGCCTATAGCCCACTCCTCTTGATGCGCGGTCGTCCGTGAGCCGCATCCATGCCGGCTGGCGAATCTTTGCGAGAGGCGATCGTCGCCGGTCGCGGCGATGCGGGATGCCGGATAAAGAAGAAGGAATTTTCAAGATGATGCGTCCAGCGCTCCTGCCGATGCTGTCTGCCGTTCTTGGCCTCACGGCCTTCCTCGATGCCGCGTCGCCGGCCGATGCCCAAGACGTGGCCCATGGCCGCGAGGTGTTCCGCAAATGCGGCGCCTGCCATGCCGTCGAGCCGAATGCCAAGAAGGTCGGACCCAGCCTCTACGGGGTGCTCGGGCGCAAGTCCGGAGCGCTTCCGGGCTTCGACTACTCCAAGGGCATGCGCGATGCGGGTGTCGCCTGGGACGAGAAGACGCTCGATCAATATCTTGCCAGGCCGCGCGAGTTCATCGCCGGCAACAAGATGGTGTTCGCCGGGCTGAGCGCGGAGAAGGACCGGGCCGACGTCATCGCCTATATCCGCTCGCTGGTTCCGGCCGGCGCCCAGACGGCGCAAGCTCCGGCTCCGGCTGCCGGCGCTTCGGCGCCGGCGGCTGCGGCCCCAGCCGCTCCCGCTCAGGCCGGCGGCGTCTATGGCGGCGAGATCAAGTACACATTGCGCTCCGGCATCGCCGAAGGCCGCATGGTCTTTCTCGGCGTCGGCGGCGACATCGACGGCCTGGTCAATCCCGACCTCAAAGCCTCGGTCGGCGACTCCGTCCTGATCACCGTCATCAACGGCGAGGGCGCCGAGCACGACATCGTCTTCCCCGATCAGAACGGCAAGTCGCCGCGGGTCGTCGGGCGGGGCGCCAGCACCAGCATCGCCTTCAACGTCACCAAGGCGGGCACCTTCGACTATTATTGCTCGACCCCGGGCCATCAGCTCTCCGGCATGGCCGGCAAGCTGATGGTGAACGAGAAGCGTGAGCCGGCGCCGATCGTCGGACAGAGCATCGCGCGCGATCCGACCGACCTGCCGGGCGCGATCGCTGCGCGCGGGCCGACGGCGTTGAAGGTCGAGCTGGAGACGGTCGAGCTCGAGGGTCAGCTCGCCGATGGCACCACCTTCACCTACTGGACCTTCAACCGCGCCGTGCCGGGTCCGTTCATCCGGGCTCGGGTCGGCGACACCATCGAGGTCACTCTGAAGAACGACCACGACTCGGCGATGATCCACTCCGTCGATTTCCACGCCACCACCGGTCCCGGCGGCGGTGCGGCGGTGCTCCAGGTCGATCCCGGCGATTCCAAGTGGATCAAGTTCAAGACGCTGCAGCCCGGCCTCTACGTCTATCACTGCGCAACGCCGATGGTCGCCCATCACATCGCCAACGGCATGTACGGATTGATCCTGATCGAGCCGGAAGGCGGGCTGCCCAAGGTCGATCACGAGTTTTACGTCATGCAGGGCGAAATCTACACCGAGGGTGCCTTCGGCCAGAAGGGCAGCCAGGAGTTCAGCGTCCGCAAGCTCTTGGACGAGCGGCCGGAATATCTGGTCTTCAACGGCGCCGTCGGTGCGCTGACCGCCGCGCACCCGTTGCACGCCAAGGTCGGCGAGACGGTCCGCATCTTCTTCGGCGTCGGCGGGCCCAATCTCACCTCGTCCTTCCACGTCATCGGCGAGATCTTCGACAAGGTCTACCCCTATGGCAGCTTCACCAGCCCGGCGATCAAGGATGTCCAGACCGTGACGGTGGCGCCCGGCGGCGCCACGGCGGTCGAGTTCAAGCTCGACTATCCCGGCCGCTACATTCTCGTCGACCACGCGTTGTCGCGGCTGGAGCGCGGGCTCGCCGGGTTCCTCATGGTCGAGGGGCCGGCCGACAAAGCCATCTTCGAAGCCGGCTCTCCGGCAACCGCGGGAGGACACTGACGGGGCGGATGAAGCCGTGGCGCCTCGGCGACAGCGTCTATCGGGGCCAGGTCGGCGAGATGCGCCGCACCCAGCACGTCGCCATCGCCGGCGTGTGCGAGAACGGCAACGCCCAGGTCAAATGGGCGATAAGGCGCGAGGGCAAGAAGGACTAGGCCCGTGCAATAGAGCCTGTCGGTTTGTCCGCCCTTGCGTATCAAGCGGACGGGTGAAGAAAGATCGCAGATCGACGCGATTGTTAAGGGTTATCAGATGCCTGCCCGGCACGGAGAGTGCGGCGGGTTCTGAGGGCAGGCGTCTGATAAGCCTCAGGGGAGGAAACCGCGGGCAGGAAAGGGTGCGACGGTGCGGCGGGTTCGAGCTATGGGGATTTGAG
>JACQAG010000033.1 GCA_016195085.1 Pseudomonadota bacterium
GCGCCATCATCGCTGCGGATGGCGGTCGAGCGACGGGACGCTTGATTGCAGGTCATCGATCCCTCCTTGCAAAGTGTGTTCGACAACCCTTTGCTAGCGCATCAGGCCGCCATCCACACCCTCATAGGATCTTGATCCGCGGACCCACGTCTTCAATCGTGCAGCGGTGTTACGTGGATGGCCGAGGCAAGCCCGGCCATGACGATGACGGTTGCGATTGTGTCGGCGTGCGCCGGATTGTGACGACCACATGCGTAACAAGGGCGGTGTGCTTTAAGGTCGCGTCATGCGCGCTATTCGCCGCCTTCTGATCTTTGGTTTCACCGCCGCGTTCATCCTCGGCACGGGCGGGGCTTGGCTCGCTTGGGAGACCCTGCGTCCAGGTCCGCTTGGATCGGCGAAGAACTTGGTATTGCCGCGGGGTGCGGGCATCCGCGGCATCGGCGACGAGCTGGTTTCCTCTGGCGTGGTGCGCATCGCCCGCGTCTTTCAAATTGCCGCGCTGGCGACCGGGCGGGCGCACGCGCTGAAGGCGGGCGAGTACGCCTTTCCGGCCGGCATCAGCATCGCCGAGAGCCTGGCGCTCATCGAAAGCGGCCGGACCGTCGTCCATCGCTTGACGCTGGCCGAAGGGCTCACCACGGCGCGTTCGGTGCAGCTCCTCAGCGCCGCCGACGCGCTGGCGGGGCCGGTTCCGGACGGCGTGCCGGAAGGCGCCTTGTTGCCGGAGACCTATCACTATTCCTGGGGCGACAGCCGAGCCCGCCTCATCGAGCGCATGCGCGGGGCCATGACCGAGGCGCTGGCCGAGCTCTGGACGAAGCGCGCCCGCGATCTTCCCCTGGCCTCGCCCATCGAGGCGGTGATCCTCGCTTCGATCGTGGAGAAGGAGACCGCGATCGCCGCCGAACGCCCGCGCATTGCCGAGGTGTATTTGAATCGGTTGCGCCGCGGCATGCGGCTGCAATCCGATCCGACCGTGGTCTACGCGCTGGTGGGTGGGGCGGGCGATCTCGGCCGGCCGCTGACGCGCGCCGATCTCCGGGCGGCCAACCCCTACAACACCTACGCCGTCGAAGGGTTGCCGCCCGGGCCGATCGCCAATCCCGGCCGCGCCGCGCTCGAAGCCGTGCTCAATCCCGCGCTCGGCGACGAGCTCTATTTCGTCGCCGACGGCAATGGCGGCCATGCCTTCGCCCGCAGCCTGGAGGAGCACAACCGCAACGTCCAACGCTGGCGCCGCATCCAGCGCGAGCGGGGGCAAATCGTGCCGGATGAATAAGCTTTTGAAATGCCCCCACCCCAACCCTCCCCCACGCTGGCGCGCGGGGGAGGGAGCAAGAGGTGATCGTCCCACTCCCTCCCCCAGCTTGCTGGGGGAGGGTCGGGGTGGGGGCAATCGGCTCGCCTATTTGTGTTCTCCCGATCCCTTGAATTGGGCCCGGCATTGATGGTGAGGTCGGGCCTCTCCTTTGAACTGAGATCAGCAGGAACTCTCCATGGACTATGTCACGTTCGGGCGAACCGGATTGAAGGTGAGTGCCGCCGGCCTCGGCTGCGGCGGCTTCAGCCGGCTCGGCCTCGCCAACGGCAAGAGCGAAGCCGAAGCGGCGGCATTGGTGCGCCGCGCGGTGGATCTGGGCGTCACGCTTTTCGATACCGCCGCCGCTTATGGCACCGAAGGCGTGGTCGGCAAGGGGCTGGCCGGGATCCCCCGGGACAAGGTCGTCATCGCCACCAAGGCCAGCATCCGCAAGGGCGAGGAGCGCTGCACGGTCGAGCAGATCCTGGCCAGCCTCGACAATTCCCTGAAGGAGCTGCGCACCGACTACATCGACGTCTTCCAGCTGCATGGCGTTCCGCTCGACCTCTATGACTACGCCCGGAACACGGTGGCGCCAGCGCTCGAGCGCGAGCGCGAGAAGGGCAAGTTCCGCCATTTCGGCGTGACCGAGACGGCGGTCAGCGACATTCGCACCAACATGCTGCAGCGCGCCGCCATGGACGATGTCTGGGAGTCCTTCATGCTGGCTTTCCACATGATGCATCAGGTGGCGCGACGGACGGTCCTGCCGATGACGCGCGCCAAAGGGATTGGCACCCTCGTCATGTTCGCGGTGCGCAGCATCTTTGTTGAGCCCGCGCGCGTGGCGAAGGTCATCGCCGAGCTCGCGGCGACAGGGAAGGTGGCGAAGGAGTTGGCCGATAAGCCGGACCCCCTCGGCTTCCTCATCCACGCGGGCGGCGCCAGCAGCCTGACCGACGCCGCCTATCGCTTCGCACGGCACGAGCCCGGCATCGACGTGGTTCTGTTCGGTACCGGCGACGTTCGGCACATGGAGGCGAACATCGCCTCGCTCATGAAGCCGCCTTTGCCCGAGGCGGATCGAAGGCACCTGGCCGATTTGTTCGGCCATCTCCTCGGCGTCGGGCTCGAGGGGCCGGGACGACCGGCGAAGGTGGAGACCGTCTGAGCGGCGTTCAGTCCGCCTGCTTTCGCGGCGCCAGGCGCAGCATCGGATCGGTCCAGCCCGGCGGCAATGCCTGCAGGAGCCAGGCCGCGGCCGCCATCGGCCAGGGAAAGGCGATCCGCGCCCGGTTGCGGGCAAGCCCGTATCGGATGATCCGGGCGGCGCGCTCGGGCGGCATGAGGAAGGGCATGGGAAAGCGGTTCCGCGCCGTCATTGCCGTTGCCACATAGCCCGGACAGACGACCGATACACCGATGCCATCGGCGGCGAGTTCGCCGCGGAGCGCCTCGCCATGCACCTTGAGCGCGGCCTTGCTGCCGCAATAGGCGGGCGCCCCCGGAAAGCCGCGATATCCCGCGAGCGAGGCGATGAGCGCGATCTGGCCCCGGCGCCGCGCCCGCATCGCCGGCAGCACGGGATAGACCGTGTTGAGGGCGCCCAGCACATTCACCTCGTAGATGCGCCGCGCCTGCTCCTGGGTCTCGCCGGCGCCGCCGGTGCCGGCCGAGATGCCGGCATTGGCGATGAGGAGATCGAGGGCCTGCTCGCTGTCGGCGGCGTTGACCCAGTTGGCGGTGAGCACCGGGTCGGTTACGTCGACGATGGCGCTCGAGACCAGCGCGCCCGCCTTGCGGCAGGAATCGGCGACCGCGGCGAGGCGATGCTCGTCGCGGCCGCCCAGAACCAGGCGCATCCCGGGGCCGGCATAGTCACGGGCCAGCGCCGCGCCGATGCCGCTCGATGCGCCGGTGATGAGGATGCTTGAAGGTGGCCTCATGGCCGGCCCGCATCTCAGGGCGTCGTCGCCACCTGGTAGAGCGTGTTCACCCTAGCGTAGAGCTGCGGCTCGTCGATGAGCTGTCGCGCGACTTTGAGGTCGAGCTCACTGTCGAGCGAGCGGGCCGGGCAGGCATTGCGCAAGCCGTCGGCGCCGCTTTCGCCGCGCTCGGTCGCGGCCCGGCGCTGCGCCACCGCGGCGCCGGGGGGCATGCTGCCGCCGCGGAGATCCTTCAAGAGCTCTTCGGGGGTGCCGGTGAACTGGCTGGTGCAGACGCTGGGCATGACCCCGAACTTGTTCAAGGGAAAGCCGAGCGGCGAATACATGCGGGCCCAGGTGATGGTGAGCTCGCCGTCATTGGGCAGGCGCACCACGGTTTGCACGCTGCCCTTGCCGTAGGAGGCGGTGCCGACCAGGAGCGCCCTGCGGTTGTCCTGCAATGCGGCGGCGACGATCTCGGCGGCCGAGGCGGAGCCGCCATTGATCAGGACCACCATCGGCAGACCTTCGGCCAGGTCGCTGCCCGAGGCGCGGTAGCGCTGGCGCGAGCGGGGATGCCGGCCCTGGGTGGTCAGGATCTCGCCCTGAGGCAAGAACAGCTCCGAGATCGCCACCGCCTGGTCCAAGAGGCCGCCGGGATTGCCGCGGAGATCGAGGATGAGGCCCTTCATGCGCAGACCATAGGTCGCCTTCGCCTCCTCGACCGCCTCCTCGACCTGGCGGGCCGTGCCCTGGTTGAAGCCGGTGATGCGGATGATGACCGCCTCGCCCTCGCGCTTCACCGTGACCGTGGTCGGCACGATCCGGGCCCGGCTCAAGGCGACGATCTGACGCTTGGAGTCCCGTTCGATGGTCAGATTCAGGGTCGAGCCGACCGCACCCCTGAGGCGCGCCAGCACGTCGCTGACCGGCATGCCGGTCAAAGGCTCGTCGTCGACAAAGAGGATGCGGTCGCCGACGCGCAGGCCCTGGGCCTCGGCCGGCGTGCCCGCCAAGACGCTCGCGACCGCAATGCCATCCTCGTCCACCGCCAGGGTGATGCCGATGCCGCCGAAGCCGTCGCGGTTCGCCCGGTTGTCGCGGGCGCGGTCGGCGCTGGCATAGCGGGAGAACGGGTCGAGGCCGGCCAGCTCGGCATCGAAGATCGCCTTGTAGACCTGCTCTGGCAGGGCGTCGCGGAGCGGCTGCGAGGCGCTGCGCCCGGCCGCCACCACGCTCGCCGTCAGCCGCGCCCAGCGCGAGGGATCGTTCGATTGCGGGACGTTGAACTCGCCGATCTGCGCCCGTCCGACCGCCAAGGTGAGCTTGCTGTCGGCACGCACCACGTTGAGGTCCGGGTCGATCTTGTGCAGGCCTTCCATGCCGTGGAGCGCCAGGCTCGGCAGCTCGACGCGGTCGATGTAGTACTCGGAGATGGAATCGTAGCCGGCGGCGAACACCTCGACCGCTTGCTCGGAGGTGAACCCGGTCGTCGCCGGAAGCGGCGTCCAGACCGCGCAGGCCCAAAGCGCCGAGAGAACCGGAAGCAGGATGGCGAAACGAGAACCTGGCAAGCCCGCCTTAGTCTGGGCGTGCTTGACGACGAGACCCAAGAAAAAGCGCATGGACCGAGAATACCTCGAAACGCCTCATTGGTGATTGTCGCTTTTTTCCTCTGCCGATTCCAGTGCCTCGGCGAAGGCCTCGATGCCTTCAGCGGCGCCTCGATGTCCGCTTCTTGTGCGCGAAACCGCGAGATTTAACGGGTTTTGCCGCGTCTTCTTCGAGCTGGAAGAGGAGCCCGCCGGTCACTGGATTGGCCTCGCGCAGTTTCACCTCGACGGCATCGCCCAGCCGGTAGGCGGTTCGGCTGCGTTGCCCCAAGAGCTGGTGGCGCTGCTCATCGTGGAAGAAACGCTCCGGGCCGAGGCTGCTGATCGGCACCAGCCCGTCGGCGCCGGTCTCCTCCAGGCGCACGAACAGGCCAAAGCGGGTAACCCCGCTGATGCGGGCGGCGAATACTTGGCCCACCCTTTCGGCCAGAAAGGAGGCGGCGAAGCGATCGACCGCATCGCGCTCGGCCGCCGCCGCCCGCCGCTCGGTTGCGGAAATGTGTTCGCCCATCTCGGGGAAGCGCTGGGCCTCCTCCTTCGGCAAGGCGCCGGCGCCCAAATGCAGACCGGCGATGAGTGCCCGGTGCACCAGCACGTCGGCATAGCGCCGGATGGGCGAGGTGAAATGCGCATAGCGGCGGAGCGCCAGGCCGAAATGCCCGAGATTGTCGGGGCTGTAGACCGCCTGCGCCTGGGAGCGCAGCACCAGATCGTTGATCAGCTGCTGGTAGGGTTTGCCTTCAGCCTGGCGTAATAGCCGGGTGAAATCGGCCGGGCGCAACACCTTGCCCCGGGCGAGCTTGAGCTCGAGGCCTTCGAGGAACTTCCGCAAGGCCTCCACCCGCTCCGGATCGGGCTGGTCGTGCACGCGGTACATGCAAGGCTGCTTTCGCGCCTCCAAGGTCTCCGCGGCGGCCACATTGGCGGCGATCATGCATTCCTCGATCAGCCGGTGGCTGGCGAGGCGCGCCCGGGGCTTGATCGCCAAGACCTTGCCGTCGGCATCCAGGATGACCTTCCGCTCCGGCAGATCGAGCTCGAGAGTGCCGCGCCGCGCGCGGGCCCGATCGAAGGCGGCGAAGGCGCCGTAAAGCGGGCGGATCACCCGGTCGACAAGCGGGCGCGTCGTCTCGTCGGGGCGCCCGTCGGCGGCCGCCTGCACCTGCTCATAGGTAAGGCGGGCGGCCGAGCGCATCAGGGCCCGCTGGAAACGATGCTCCAGGAGATTGCCCTCGGCATCGATCCGCATGCGCACGACCATGACGGCGCGATCCACGCCGGACTTGAGCGAGCAAAGATCGTTGGAGAGCGCCTCGGGGAGCATCGGCACGACCCGATCGGGCAGGTAGACGGAATTGCCCCGCTCATAGGCGGCGCGGTCAAGCGCGCTCGCGGGGCGGACATAGTGGGCGACATCGGCGATGGCGACGGTGACGCGCCAGCCGCCCGTGTAATCGGGGGACGGATCGGCCTCGGCATGGACCGCATCGTCGAAGTCGCGGGCGTCCGCGCCGTCGATGGTGACGAGCGGCAGCCGGCGCAGATCCTCACGCTCGCCCAGGGGTGCGGGCTCGGCGCTCTCCGCCTCGGCGATCGCCGCCTCGGGGAACACGGTCGGGATATCGCGCTCATGGATGGCAATTAGGCTGATCGCCTTCGGCCCATCGACATCGCCCAGGCGCTCCAGCACGCGCACCTCGGGCACGCCGCGAGCGAAGCTCGGCAGCACCTCGGCCAGAATTAGCTCGCCATCCCGGGCGCCTGAGGCATGGGCGCGGGCCAACCGGTATTCGTTCTTATTGCGCCGGTCGGTGGGGATGAGCTTGCCGCCCTCCTGGCTCAACCGGTAGACGCCGATCACCCGATCGAGCGAGGCATGCAGGCGCTTGATGGTGCGCCCCTCATAGACCTCCGGCTCGATCCGCTTCAACTGCGCCAGCACCCGGGCGCCGGGCTCGAGCGCCGGCGTGCCGCGGCGCTCGGGGGCCATGTAGATGCGGGGCGGCGGTAGGTCCTCCGGCCAGACTTCCGGCCGGGCCATGAGCTCGCCGTCGGCGTCGGGACCGACGATCTCGACCACGGCGATGCCGGGCAGCGCCCCCGGACGGGCCAGGCGCTTCTTCTCCGGGCGCTCGATCGCGCCTTCGGCTTTCAGCTCCTTGAGCAGAGCCTTCAGCGGGATGCGGTCGTCGCCGCGGATCTGGAAGGCGCGCGCGATCTCGCGCTTGCCGACGGGTGTGGCGCTGTTGCGAATGAAATCGCGGAGCTCGTCCTTGCTTGGGAGCGGCGCAGTGCGCTTCGGCCGCGTCACGGGACGCTTCCTAGTCTGCCGCCGGGCGCGGCTTCGTCGTCTTCGGCGGCTTCTTTGCTTTGGCCTCGGGCTTGGCCTTGGCCGGACCTTTAGCGGTGCTCTTGGCGCCGCCACTCTTGGTGATGCCACTCCTGCTGCCGGGGGCGCGCTTGCCGTTGCCGCCCTTTGCCGCCTTCTCCTGCAGGAGCAGGAGCCCCTGCTCCAGGGTAAGCGTGTCGGGGTCGGTGTCGCGCCGCAACGTCGCCCGCACGGTGCTGTGCTGCACATAGGGGCCGAAGCGACCGCGCTTCACCACCACCGGCTTCTGATCCTGGGGATGGAGTCCGATCTCGCGGCCGGCGGATTTTTTGGCGGTGGCCAGGAGCTCGACGGCGCGGTTGATGCCGATGGTCAGCACATCTTCGTCGCGGCCCAGCGACTTGTAGACGCTGCCCAGCTTGAGGTACGGGCCGAAGCGGCCGATGCCGGCGGTGATCATGTCGCCGGACTCGGGATGCAGGCCGATCTCCCGCGGCAGCGCCAATAGCGCCAGCGCCCGCGGCAAGTCCATCGCGGCCGGATCGGTGCCCTTGGGCAGCGACACCCGCTTCGGCTTCTCGCCCTCGCCCATCTGCACATAGATGCCGTAGGGACCCTTGCGCAGCGTGACTTTGTCGCCGGTCGCGGGGGCCTGACCCAGCTCCTTCGGCCCGCTGGCGAGGTCGGCCGCAACACCACCGTTCTGGTCGACGACCAGCGGCCTGGTGTAGCGGCATTCCGGATAATTGCCGCAGCCGACGAAGGCGCCGTTGCGGCCGAGCTTCAAGCCGAGCCTGCCGGTGCCGCAGGCGGGGCAGCCTCTCGGATTCTTGCCGGAGCCGTCCTCGGGGAAGAAATGCGGGCCCAAGGCGTCATCGAGCGCGGAGATCACCTGCTTGATGCTGAGGTCCTTGGCCCCCCCAACGGCTTCGCTGAAAGCCTTCCAGAAATCCCGCAGCACCGCCTTCCAGTCGATGCGGCCGCCGGAGATCTCGTCCAACTGGTTCTCGAGCTCGGCGGTGAAGCTGTACTGCACATAGCGTTCGAAGAAGCTCGACAGGAAGGCGGTGACCAGGCGGCCGCGGTCCTCCGGCAGGAAGCGGCGCTTGTCGATCCGCACATACTGCCGGTCCTGCAGCACCTGGATGATCGAGGCATAGGTCGACGGGCGGCCGATGCCGAGTTCCTCCAGGCGCTTGACCAGGCTCGCCTCGGTGTAGCGGGGCAGGGGCTGGGTGAAATGCTGCTCCGGCTTGATCTCGCCCCTGGTCAGGCTCGCCTTTTCCCGGAGCGCCGGCAGGCGCCGACCGTTTTCCTCATCGCCGTCGTCGTCGCGGCCTTCCTGGTAGAGCTTGAGGAAGCCGTCGAAAAGGCGGATCGAGCCGGTGGCATGCAGCACAGTGTTGCCGCTCTCGTCGGCGACGTCGACCGTCGTCTGGTCGAGCTGGGCGCTCTCCATCTGGCTGGCCAGCGCCCGCTTCCAGATGAGCTCATAGAGGCGGAGCTGGTCGCGATCCAGGTGGCCGGCGACTTCACTCGGCCGGCGCCCCGGATCCGTGGGCCGGATCGCCTCATGCGCCTCCTGGGCGTTCTTGGCGGTGCTCTTGTATTGGCGGGCACCGGGCGGGAGATACTCCTTGCCGAAGTCTCGGAGGATGGCGTCGCGGGCGCCCTCGATCGCCTCGGCGCTCAACTGCACGCCGTCGGTTCGCATATAGGTGATGAGGCCGACGGTCTCGCCGCCGAGATCCACGCCCTCGTAGAGGCGCTGGGCGATCTGCATGGTGCGGCTGGCGCCGAGCCCGAGCTTGCGCGAAGATTCCTGCTGCAAGGTTGAGGTGGTGAAGGGCGGCGGCGGGTTGCGCCGGACCGTCTTGCGCTCGATCGAGGCGACGTGGAACCGGCCCTCGGCGATGGCAGCGACCGCGGCATCGGCCGCCTGCTTGTCGGGCAGGCCCAGCTTGCCGAGCTTGCTGGCGCGAAGATGGGTCAGATATGCGGTGAAGCGCCCGCCCTCGGATGTCGCGAACTCGGCGGCGACCGACCAATACTCTTCCGCCTTGAACGCCTCGATCTCGGACTCGCGCTCGCAGATGAGCCGGAGCGCCAC
This sequence comes from Pseudomonadota bacterium, assembly GCA_016195085.1. NCBI lineage: Bacteria > Pseudomonadati > Pseudomonadota > Pseudomonadota bacterium. The sequence goes on from JACQAG010000033.1 coordinate 9,281, forward strand.
CGACTGCACGCGGCCCGCCGAGCGGCTGCCCGGCAGCTTCCGCCACAGCACCGGCGAGAGGGTGAAGCCAACGAGATAGTCGAGCGCGCGCCTGGCGATATAGGCATCGACCAGCTCGCGGTCGAGGTTGCGCGGATGCGCGATCGCTTCCAGCACGGCGCGCTTGGTCACCTCGTTGAAGGCGACCCGCTTGACGTCGATGCCGTCCAAGAGCTTCCGCTCGCGCAAGACCTCCTGCACATGCCAGGAGATCGCCTCGCCCTCGCGGTCGGGGTCGGTCGCCAGATAGAGGTGCGTGGCGCCCTTCAGGAGCCGGGCGATCTCGGCCAGATGCTTCTCGGCCTTGGGATCGACCTCCCAGACCATGGCGAAGTCTTCCTCGGGCTTGACCGCGCCGTTCTTGGGCACGAGGTCCCGCACATGGCCGTAGCTCGCGCGCACGGTATAGCCGGGGCCCAGGTATTTCTCGATGCTCTTGGCCTTGGCCGGGGACTCGACGACGACGACGTCCATGAATTCTAGGTCTCTAGGAATTGTGATGCGGTGCCGCAATAGCAACTAGTCGCTGTGGTAGCGGAGCGCAACCTGGTTTCCCGGGTGACGCTCCAAGCGGCCCGCCAGCTCGGCCTCAAGCAATACCGCAAGGACGATTGCGGCTGACAATTGGCACTGCCGGACCAATTCGTCAACCGCGACCGGATTGGGGCCGAGCAGATCCAGCACCCGAGCCCGACCGGTGGAAACCTCGGAATCGCTGGCTTTGGGCGGCACCGGCGCGGGGGCGGGACGGTGGGATTCTCCGAGCTTTGCCATGGGGGTAAGCACCGATAGGACGTCTTCGGCGGTCTCCACCAAAGTAGCCCCTTGGCGCAGGAGCTGATTGCACCCCTTGGCCCGGGGATCCAAGGGCGATCCCGGTACGGCGAAGACCTCGCGGCCCTGGTCTAGGGCGCGCCTGGCGGTGATGAGCGAGCCCGAGCGCTCGGCCGCCTCGATCACCACCACGCCCAAGGAGAGTCCGGAAATGACCCGGTTGCGGCGGGGAAAGTGGCTGGCCCTGGGCTCTGTCCCGAGCGGGCTTTCGGCCACCAGCAGGCCCTTTTCCTTGATCTCCCCATAGAGTCCGGCGTTTTCGGGCGGGTAAATCACATCGATGCCGCCGGCGAGGGCCGCCACGGTGCCCTGGGCGAGCGCGCCCGCATGGGCGGCGGCATCGATGCCCCGGGCGAAGCCGGAGACCACGGCGAAGCCGGCCGCTCCGAGGTCGGACGCAAGCGCGCGGGCGAGCCGTTTGCCATTGGCCGAGGCGTTGCGCGCACCCACCATCGCTACCGCCCGTCGCTCCAGGAGGCGAGCGTCGCCGAGGAGGCTGACGACCGGGGGCGGGTCGGATATGGCGCGGAGCGAGACCGGGTAGTCCGGCTCGCAGATTGCCAAGAAGCGTCCACCGAGCCCATGGAGGCGCGTGGCCTCGGCTTCCAGGGCGGCGCGTGACGGCGTCCGCAAGGGTGAAGCGCGTCCGGCCTGGCGCGCCAGATCGGGTAGGGCGGCCAGCGCCGCGCCGGCGCTCCCGTAGCGCTCAATGAGCTGCAGAAAGGTAATCGGCCCGACATTCTCGGTGCGCGCCAGGCGGGCCCAATCCAGCCGTTCAGCCTCAGTGAGAGTTTTCAGCTCCATGGTGCCGCGGACGTTGCGCGAGGGAGGGCGGTGGCGTCAATCGCCGGCCCCGTGTGCCCGATAAGCGTACGGTTAGGAACTTGCGGCGAAAGGGTCTAAGCTCCGTCGGTCCCTAGCTCCCGTGAGGCCAGAATGGCAACGATCGGCTCGCTCCCCACAGGCAGTTCCGGCCCGGTATTGACCGAGGCCCAGGCGAAGATCCTGGACCGGCTGAAGTCGATTTCCGGCGCCTCCGGTTACGGCGGCAAGCGGACGACGGCCGAGGCCACGGCTGCCATCAACATCGACCTGCCCGCCCTGCAACTGGCCGCGGGCAGCGCCGAGGCCACCGGCGACGTCCAGGGCGCGCAGTATGTGGCGAGACAAACCAAGAAGTTAGCAGACGATCTTCGCTCCGCGCTGAAGGATGCCGCGGCGGCGGCGCCGGTCAATGCCGGTGCCGCTCAAGGGTCGAGTTCGGACCAACTCGCGACCACGGCAAAGCAGCTCAAGCTGCTGCTGGTCAAGTCCAGGATCGCTCTTGCCCAACCTCAGGCCCAGCAGTCCAGCCCGGCTTTGCGGCGCGCCGTGGACGTCGATCTCAGGGAGGGTGAGAAAGCGGTGCAGGCGCTCCAGGCGCAGCTCCGCGGCGGGAGCGGCAGCGCCGTCAATATCCGCGCCTGATCTGGCCTATCGACGGCCAATCTACAATTGCAGTTCAACCGCCCGAGCGGCACTACCCGTCGCTCTTGGTGGCCCGGAAGCTGATCTTCGACTCTTCGCCGCGGATGAGCCTGAGGATGTTGGGAGCGTGGCGGAGATAGACGACGGCGGCGATGAAGGCTGCGAGCTGGACCTGCTGCTTGTCGCCGCCATACCAGACATAGGCCGGGGCCAGCGCCAGCGCGGTCAGCGACGCCAGCGAGGAATACCGGAATACCGCGGCGACGGCGAGCCAGGTCAAGCAGGCCACGGCTCCGGCCGCAGGGGCGATGCCAAGCAGCACTCCCAGCGCGGTGGCAACGCCCTTGCCGCCCTTGAAGCGGAGCCAGACCGGGAAGCAATGGCCGATCAGGACGCCGGCGCCGGCCAATACGGCCATGTCCGGGCCCATGGTGCCGGCGGCGAGGACCGCGGCGGTCCCCTTGCCGCCATCGAGGATGAGGGTCAGCGCCGCCAGACCCTTCCGTCCGGTGCGGAGCACATTGGTCGCCCCGATACTGCCCGAGCCTATGCGGCGAATGTCGCCGAGCCCCGCGAGCTTGGTCAGCACCAGGCCGAATGGGATCGAGCCCACGAGGTAGGCCACAAGGAACGCCGCATAGAACGGCCACACGAAGCTGAGATCGCCGAGGGGGCTGGGCATGGCTTGGCTCGAGACGGGATCGGCCGGGGCAGAATGCGTCGGCGAACGACTTCGGTCGAGGGGAACCTATGCTAGCGTCGGGGGCCAATCAACAAGCCCCGAAGTCCCATGCCCCGCACCCGCATTGCCGTCATCGGCCTCGGCCTCGCCGTCACTCCCCACGCCAAGAGCCTCATGGACCTCGCCGACCGGGTCGAGGTGGTGGCGGCCGTCGCTCCCTCCGCGGAGCGACGGAAGGGCTTCGCCCTGCGCTTTCCGTTTCCCACCGCCGACGATGTCGACGGCGTGCTCGCCGACAAATCGATTTCGGCGGTGATGATCCTGACGCCGCCCAACACCCATTTGAATCTAGCCAGTCGCGCCGCACGCGCGGGCAAGCATGTGCTCTTGGAGAAGCCCCTCGAGATCACCACCGATCGGGCCGCGACCTTGGTCAGGACCGTGCGGGCTGCGGGAGTGCGCCTCGGCTGCGTCCTGCAGATGCGCTTCCGCCCGGCCGGGCGGCGGCTGATCGAGCTGGTGGATCAGGGGGCCCTCGGGCACCTCGTCGGCGCCAGCCTGTCGGTCCGCTGGTGGCGGCCGCAGAGCTATTACGACGAGCCCGGGCGCGGCAGCATGAGCCGCGATGGCGGCGGCGTCTTGATCACCCAGGCGATCCACGCCCTCGATCTCCTGCTGCGGTTGACCGGCGAGGTCGCCGACGTGCGCAGCCTCCAGGGCAAGACCGCGATCCATCGCATGGAGGGCGAAGACGTGGTCGCCGCCGGTGTGCGCTATGCCAACGGCGCCATCGGCAGCATCGATGCGACCACGGCGGCCTTCCCGGGCTTCCCTGAGCGCTTGGAGCTGGTCGGCACCAAGGGCACCGCGGCGATGACCGGCGGCGCGCTCGAGGTCTATTACCAAGACGGCAGGCGGGAGACCATCGAAGCCGCCGGCGGTACCGGCGGCGGCGCCGATCCCATGGCCTTTGCCCATGACGCCCACCGCGACCTCATCGCCGACTTCCTCGACGCGATTGAAGAGAAGCGGGATCCCACCGTCACCGGCGAGCAACTCCTCGAGGTGCACCGGCTGATCGATCGGCTGCTGGACACCGGCCGGCCGAACTAATCGGCGAGTATTGCCGAATGGATGGCCGGCAGGGCCAGGCGGCGCCAACGCCCTATGACGCGGCGGTCCGGGCCGATGAGATAGAAGGTTCCGGGCTGTGCGTCGTAGCGTTCGGCGGCAATGCCCGCCTGGTCCAGGAACCGGCCGCGCGCCGCCTCGCCGACGAAGGGGCAATAGGGCGGCAACAGCACCATGAGTTTGAGGCCGCTTTCGGCAAGGGCTTCCAGCACGGCGCGGTCGGCGTCGCCGATGGAGCCATCGGGATTGACGAAATAGAGGCCGCTGCGATCCGGCCCGAGGCAGCGGAGGAGCCAGGTCGGCTCGCCATCCGCTTCGATCGGCGCATCGGCAGCCGGCGCGCCGGGGAGGATGCCGGCGGTGAACGCCTCACGATTGACCATGTCGAGGCCTCAGGGCCGGCAGTGCTTGCCGTGCGCTCCTATAATGGAACACTATCGGTGTCATTCGTTTCACCGGCGGCGCCGGATCGCGCTGCTCACGCCTCCCATTCGCGAAGGAATGCGCTATGACCACGTCGTCCACGTCCCTCAAGATCCTCGGCATCTGCGGCAGTCTCCGCGCCAAATCCTTCAACAAGATGGCGCTTTTGACCGCGAGCAAGCTGATGCCTGCGGGCATGACGCTGGAGACCTTCGATCTCGCGCCGATTCCGCTCTACAACGCCGATATACACGCCCAGGGATTCCCGGATTCGGTGCAGGCGTTGCGCGCCAAGATCAAAGCGGCGGACGGTCTCTTGTTCGCCTGCCCAGAATACAACTACTCGATCTCCGGCGTGCTCAAGAACGCCATCGACTGGGCCTCGCGCCCGCCGGAGCAGCCCTTCGCGTTCAAGCCCTATGCGATTCTCGGCGCCTCGATGGGCATGGGCGGCACCATGCGTGCGCAATATCACCTGCGCCAGGTGACGATCTTCCTGGATGCGATCCCGCTCAACCGGCCGGAGGTGTTCATCGGCACCGCGCAAACCAAGTTTGACGACGCCGGCAACTGCACCGACGATGGGACCAAGAAGGCGATCGCCGACATGCTGACCGCGTTCCAGTCCTGGATCCTGCGGGTCAGGAGCTAGAGCGGACACTGCTCTTATCATCATGCCCGGACTCGTTCCGGGCATCCACGTTTTCGATCGAGGATCCAGTACGACGTGGATGCGCGGGTCAAGATCCTATGAGGGTGTGGATGGCGGCCTGATGCGCTAGCAAAGGGTTGTCGAACACACTTTGCAAGGAGGGATCGATGACCTGCAATCAAGCGTCCCGTCGCTCGACCGCCAGCCGCAGCGATGATGGCGCAGTCCTGGCTTCTTTGGAACTGAGCTGTTCGAGCTGGCTGGTGACCTCGCTGTCGCCGGGCATGGAGAAGATGTCTAAGCACTCGATTAAGGGCGGGGATAGCGCCGGGCTGCTGCAGCTTTTGCGGCTGCTGCGAGGCAAAGCCGAGCAAAGGACCGGCGGCTCGGTTGGAGTGGTGGCGATCCAGGAAGCGGGTCTGGATGGCTTCTGGCTGCAC
>JACQAG010000034.1 GCA_016195085.1 Pseudomonadota bacterium
TGACGAGCTTGAATCACCAAGCTGGCGCCATGTCAAGTAATATCCCTCTATCTACATGGACACAAAAGCAGCCGAAAAGCCGCAGACAGTCAAACAGCTCAAGCGCTTATCGCAAAACACAGGGTAAAGTTCGGCTTAGCCTGGGCAAGGGCCAATGGCAACGGCGGAAGCGGCGGGGCGTAGATGCATTAATTGCGTCCGAAATACATGATTGCTGCGCTAATTGCGTCCGGGAGTTGCACGAATTTGTTTTGGCTCTCGGCCGAATTCAAAGACTTAGGTGGCAGCGCAGTTGCATTTAATGGGTCAACCGACAGCGCTTGTTGATCGAGGCGACAATCGCTGCGCGGGGCGATTGTTGCGATGATCAGAGGCAATTGCGGAGCCAGCCTCGCCATTTCGGGTCGGAGGGAGGTTAGCTTCCCGCCCGTGCCTTGCCATTGTGGCCACCCAGCACCCGCGGCGGCACGTCGGTCCAGGCGTCCTTCCGGGTCCTCTCGTGGTCCGGGTTCATCGGGTAATGGATGCGGTTTTCCGGCTTGTGGGTTTCGCCGACTACCAGGAGACGGACCTCCGTCGCGGTATTGTTCAGAAAGCTGTGGCAGATCCCGGTACCAGCCGGGAAGCCGACCGCGTCGCCCGGGGCAAGGCGGTGGAGTGTCCCGTCGATCCAGACATCGGGAGTCCCCTCCAGCACGTAGACGAACTCCTCTTCCGTGCTCTCTGCGTGGGGATACGACGTCCGCCGCCCGGGCAAGAGCCGCTCATGGTGGATGCCGATACGGGTCAGGCCGAGGCCGCGACCGAGCGGGGCACCGATCGACAGCAACTCGGTGTCTCCCGGGTAGTGGCGGTCGTCCGCGCCTTCCAGGTCGCGCCAGTGTCGGATGAAATTCGGCCGCTCGGTCATAGGTACCTCAATTGCGAGCAACGAACCCCGTGTCGGAAGCTGCCACAGCCGGCATAGCTCGGGCTAGTGTGGTGTCTCAAAAGTTCCTGAGCCTAGGGACTGCCCTGGATCGCAGCCGTGCGACCATGGGAACGTCCCGCACTTTGTTGAAATCGGCATGGCCTGCCGCCGGTTTCATGGATACCACCCGAAGCCAACGCGGCCAGCGTCGCGAACTCCCTCGCACGCGCGAGATCCCGACCCGCGGCTCGCATCAGACCCGGTCATGCCAGTTCGTCGCCTGCTGGAAGGCGTGGCCAGCGGCGAACAACATTGCCTCGGCGAAGGGCGGGCCGATGAGCTGGAAGCCGATCGGCAGGCCCGAGGCGGTGACGCCGCCGGGCACGGCGAGGCCCGGCAGACCGAGATAATTGAACGAGCGCGTGAACTTCGGGAAGACCCCGAGCCGGGCCGGAAGATCGGGTCCGGGCGGAACGTCGCTCTCGAGGATGGTCGGCGCGGCACTGGCCGCCACCGGGGCCATCAGCACGTCGCAAAGCCCGAACACCTTGTCGTTGAACTCGGCCAGCATCGACCCCCGCGCGCGAAGCGCGTCGAGATAGAGCGTGGCCGGGATCATCAGCCCACCTTCGAGCCGGGCCCGTATCTGGGGGCTGTAGTCGTCGGCGTGGGTGCGCAGCCACTCGCGATGGATGGTCGCGGCCTCACAGGCCAGCACCATCGAGCAATAGGCATTGAGCCGCTCGATGTCCGGCATCGGCACCCGCACGATTTCGGCGCCGAGGCTGGCGAAGATGCTCTCCGCCTCGGCCAGTACGCGGGAGGTCTCGCCGTCAACGTCGGTGAAGAAGCTGGTCGGCACGCCGATACGCAGCCGCTTGACGCCGCGCCCCAGCAAGGCGACGTAGTCCGGCACCGGCTCGGCGGCGGCCGTCGGGTCAGCAACGTCGGGCCCGGCGATGATCGAGAGGATCAGGGCCGCGTCCTCCACCGTGCGGGTCAGCGGTCCGACGGTGTCCAGGCTCCACGACAGCGGCATTGCGTTGGCGCGGCTGACCCGACCCCAGGTCGGCTTGATGCCGACGACGCCGCAGTAATGCGCCGGCAGCCGAATCGAGCCCCCGGTGTCGGAGCCGAGTGCGGCATAAATCATGCGCGCAGCGACGCCGGTAGCCGAGCCGGACGACGAGCCGCCGGTGATATGCAGGGGGTTCCAGGCATTGCGCGCATGGCCGAGATGCCAGTTGTGACCGGTCGGTCCGAAGGCGAACTCCACCATGTTGAGCGTGCCGAGATCGAGGGCGCCGGCGGCATCGAGCCGGGCCAGCGGCGTTGCGGTCGCCGGCGCCACCCAGTCGCGGCGGATCTTCGAGCCGCAGGTCGCGATGCGCCCCTGGCGGTAATACATGTCCTTGTGCGCCAGCGGCACGCCGTGGAGTGGCCCGCTCCAGCGCCCGCGCCTGGCCTCGGCGTCGGCCAGGTCGGCTGTCGCCCGCGCATGCTCCGCGTCGATGGCGATGAAGGCGTTGAGCTCGCCGTTCCGGGCTCCGATGCGCGCGAGACAGGCTTCCACCGCGGCGCGCGAGCTCGCCCGGCCGGCGCGGATGCGCCGCGCCAGCTCGGAAGCGGAGAGCAGCGCCAGATCGGCGCTCATCGCTGGCACCGCTGGCGGACGGCGAGGAACGTCGCGGGCTCGACCTCGAAGCCGAGCGTGCGCGCATGGCCGTCGGCGGTGGCGAGCGGTGCGTCCATCGCGATGGCGGCATTGCGGGCCGCCTCGGCATCGAGCGTGACGCCGACCCGGGCCGCGAGCACGCGCGCGTCGGCTTCGGTGATCTTCGTGGTCATGGTTCCCTCCTCTGGGAGCGACGTCGGACATAGCATCACGCGGGGCCGGTCCGGCGCAACGCCGAGCCGGCGCATCGGGCCGGCCGCCGGCATAGCCGCTCGGACTCGTGGAGATCGGTCACACCGTCCCTCGAATGACGATGCGGCACAAATCGGCGGACTTAAGCCATTTTTCGCGAGCAATTTGAGGGGTGCCGGGCCACGCTTCTTAAGTTATTACGTGTGTTGATCAAGGCTCTCGTGTCGGGTGCATTGCAAGGTTCTGCGCTCGATCGCTTAGGTTGGGTCGAGCCAAAACAGTCGCGAGAAGAAACATGCCGATTTACGCACTGGCCGAACATGAGCCCCAGCTCCCCGCGCCGGATCGCATCTGGGTAGCACCGGATGCCCATGTCGTCGGCCGCGTCAGGCTCGGTCTCGATGTCTCCCTATGGTTTGGCGCGGTGCTGCGCGGCGACAACGAGCCGATCGAGATCGGCGATCGGACCAACGTGCAAGAGGGCGCGATGCTGCATGCCGATCCGGGCTTTCCCTTGGTCATCGGCGCCGATTGCACGATCGGCCATCACGCCGTTCTGCACGGGTGCAGCATCGGCGCCGGATCGTTGATCGGAATGGGGGCAACCTTGCTCAATGGCGCCAAAATCGGTTCCAAGTGCCTCGTCGGTGCTAATGCCCTGCTGACCGAGGGGAAGGAATTTCCAGACGGCTCGCTCATCATCGGCGCACCGGCGAAGGCGGTGCGCACGCTGGATCCGGCTGCTGCGGACGCGCTTTCGGAGGTGGCGCAGATTTACGTGCGGCGGTGGCGCTTGTTTGCCACGAGCTTGCGGCGGATCGATTGAGGCAAGCCGCAGGTCGGTCGGGTCGTCTCCGGGATCGCACCTCAAGCGCTGGTCATTTGACGCATCAATCGCTACGCGGACGCGCTTGTTGCGACGCTCAGACGATCCATGAAGGCCTTTAGCCGCGGTGCCCATTTGGCCGCATCGGTCCCGGAGGCGAGATGGCCGTGCTCGCTGTCGATCTCGCAATAGTCGGCCTCGACCCCGGCGCGGCTGAGCTTGGCCATGATTTCGGGCGCCAGCGAGGGCGGGAATAGCACATCGGTGCGCGACAGCACGTAGAGCACGCGGGCGCGAATGCGCGAGAATTGCGGCTCGACATCGTAAGTGTTCATCGCGCGGCCCAGCACCAGGAGCGAATGCGCATCGAACTCCCTGGCCCAGGCGAGGGCGAGGCGGCTTATCTCGGCATTGCGGGTGGCGCGATCGGGCATGCGGGGGGCGAGTTGCGCCTCGATGCCGTAGCGACGCAACGTGTCCTCGCGCAGCGCTGCGAGCGTCGGCAGGATACCGCCCTTCTCGTAATAATGTCCGTCGTTCCAGTTCGGATCCCGGGCCAGGCGCGCCTGCAATCCCGCTATGTCCGTCTCGTTCGGCCGGCGCGGTGCGGAGACCACGGGCACGATCGCATCGAGGAAATCCGGGAACGTGACGGCCCACTGGAAGGCCTGGAAGCCGCCGTAGGACGGGCCGACCACCGCCGCCAGATGCCGCACCTCAAAGGCTCGCAGCAGCGCCATCTGGGCGGTGACGATGTCGATGAGCGTGATGTCCGGGAAGTCCGGGCCATAGGGCCGGCCGGTCGCCGGGTTCCGGCTCGCCGGCCCGGTCGAGCCGTAGGACGAGCCCAGCATGTTCGAGCTGACGACGAAGAAGCGGTCGGTATCGATGGCCCGGCCGGGACCCACCAGCTGGCTCCACGGACCCTCGGATGCCCCGGCGCCGGCCATCAGATGGCTGCTGGTGTAGCCATGGGTCAGCAGCGCGGCATTGCGGCCGTCGCCGGCGAGCCGGCCATGGGTCACATAGGCCAAGCGGGCTTGCGGCAAGACCGCACCGCTCGCCAGACGGAGGTCGCCGATGTCTTGAATTCCGGTTTTGTCGACCATCGCTTTATCCTCAGCATCGCCCCGCCGAGCCCGGGCGGATGAACCAGGCGAAGGTGTCGCATTAATTGGCGCCGAAATGCCAGGTTGAAGCGGCAATTGCGTGTGAAGGTCGCGAGGATGTAATTCCGCGGCTAGAGCACGTTCCGTTTACTTGGAACAGCCTTGCGTGGCTACTCTTCACCTCGCCCATGGGGAGAGGTCGCGCGAAGCGCGGGTGAGGGGAGGCGTCGACGGAGTTCGCTGGTAAAGGTACGGCTTGGCGCGGAAGCACCTCCCCTCACCCCGACCCTCTCCCCATGGGAGAGGGGGCAAGATGCGATTCCTTTAAAGCGGAACGCGGCTAGCGGCGCGTGGCGAAGCGATCGGTGGCGGCGACCACGTGGTCCACCATTCCCGGGTCGCGCGCGTCGTGCCCGGCGTCATCGACGATGATGAGCTCGCTACCGGGCCAATTCTGGGCGAGCGTCCATGGGGTGATGAGTGGGCTTCCGAGATCGAGGCGGCCGTGAATCAAGATGCCGGGAATGCCGGAAAGGCGGCCTAAATCACGCAGGAGAACGCCATCCTCGAGCCAGGCGTCGTGGCGCCAATAATGGGTGACGAGGCGCGCAAAACCCAGCCGGAAGTCGGGCCGCTGATAACGAGGATGCGGCGTGTGGTTTGGATGCACCGCCACGATGGCCATCTCCCAATCGCACCAGTCTCTGGCGGCCTTCTCGCTGAGGGCTGGGTCGGGGGCCATGAGCAGGCGGTGGTAAGCCTCGACCAAGCTGCCGTCGCGCTCGCCTGCGGGGACTCCGTCACGAAACCGTTCCCATTCCCTGGGAAACAGCATGCCGACGCCGCTGGTGATCCAGTCGATCTCCCGCCGCGTCGTCGTGGCGACGCTCATGAGCACGATCTCGCTCACTTGATGCGGATGCCGTTCGGCGTAAGCGAGCGCCAGCGTGGATCCCCAGGACCCGCCGAAGACCAGCCACCGATCGATGGCGAGATGTCGGCGCAGCAACTCGATGTCGGCGAGCAGGTGGCCGGTGGTGTTGGCGGAGAAGTCGGCATTCGCATCGCTGGCATGCGGGGCGCTTCTTCCGCATCCGCGCTGGTCGAAAAGGACGATCCGATAGAGGCTGGGATCGAAAGTGCGGCGCGCTCCCGCGGTACATCCGGAGCCCGGCCCGCCATGCAGGACGATCGCGGGCTTGCCGATCGGATTGCCGCAAATCTCCCAGTACACGCGATGCCCATCGCCGACCTCGAGCATGCCAAAGTCGTAGGGTTCGATGTTGGGATACGGCGCAGGCATGGTGCTTCAGTCTATCGCGGGTGATCTTCGACGGGCACCAAGAGAAACCGGGTGGCAAGGGTGGCGGCTGAGGGCTCTCAGCGCATCGCGGCGACCAGCCCCTCCTCCACGCCTGGTTTTCTTTGCGGTGGCAATATTTCCGTCACCGTGAAACATTATTCTGAAATCACGAAAACTATCATCGGGAGGAGTCCATGCGCCGCTTCGATCGCCGCCGCTTCCTGGCGAGTGCCGGCATTGCCGCCGGCGCTTTCGTCTTGCCGCGTGTCGCCTTGGGCCAGGCGGATAACCGCCCGACGGTCTCCATCGGCGTGCAGCAGATCGCGACCAGCGCCAACCTCGAGGTCGTGCGCGAACGCTCAAACGTCGGCGAGCGCGTGCAGGCGCCGATCTTCGAGAACCTCATCGCCCGCAACCTCCAGGGTGCCTTGGAGCCGATGCCGGGCCTGGCCGAGAGCTGGCGACGGATCGACACGCGCACGGTGGAGCTGTCGCTGCGCAAAGGGGTCAAGTTCCATAACGGCGAGGAAATGACCGCCGACGACGTGGTCTTCACCTTCGGGTCCGAACGCATGTTCGGCGCCGGGTATGTGAACAACTCAAGCCGCACGATGTTCACCACGGTTCTCGCCCGCGACAGCGTCGAGGGCAAGGCGCTGCCCGCCGAGGTGCCGGCGATCGCCAAGCGCGTCTGGCCGTCCTTGGAGCGGGTCGAGGCGGTCGACCGCTACACCGTGCGCTTCATCAACCGCACGCCCGACGTGACCCTCGAAGGCCGGATCGGCAGCCCGGCCAGCGAGATCATCAGCCGGCGCGGCTTCGAGGAGGCGAAGACCTGGGTCGAGTGGTCGCGCAAGCCGGTCGCGACCGGGCCCTACAAGGTGCGCGAGTTCAAGCCGGACGAGCTCCTCGTCCTCGACGCGCATGACGAGTATTGGGGCGGCCGGCCGCCGATCAAGACGCTGCGTTTCGTCGTCGTCCCCGAGGTCGCGAGCCGCATCAACGGCCTCTTGAGCGGCCAGTTCGAGTTCATTTGCGACGTGCCCCCCGACCAGATCCAGAGCCTCGAGCAGAACCCCAAATTCGAGGTCCAGGGCGGGCTCGTCACCAACCACAGGATGACCGTCTTCGACAAGCATTACCCGCAGCTCGCCGATCCGCGCGTGCGTCAGGCGATCAGCCATGCAATCGACCGCCAGGCGATCGTCGACAGTCTCTGGGCCGGCCGCACCCGGGTCCCGCCCGGCCTGCAGTGGGAGTTCTACGGCCCCTTGTTCATCGAGGGTTGGACGGTGCCGGAGTTCGACCCGAAAAGGGCGCGAGACCTGCTGCGTGCAGCCAACTACAAGGGCGACCCGATCCCGTTTCGCGTGCTCAACAATTACTACACGAACCAAGTCGGCACCGCGCAGATCCTGGTCGAGATGTGGCGCAGCGTCGGCCTCAACGTTGAAATCGAGATGCGCGAGAATTGGCAGCAGATCTTCGAGAACAATGGCCGGCGCGCGATCCGCGACTGGTCGAACAGTGCCTTCTTCCCAGACCCGATCGGCTCGCTCGTCGGTCAGCACGGGCCGCAGGGCCAGCAGCAGCAGTCGCAGGAATGGACGAACGAGGAGATGAACAAGATCGCCGCCGAGTTCGAGACCGAGATCGACATCGCCAAGCGCAAGGCGATGTTCAAGCGCATGCTCGAGATCTGCGAGCGCGAAGACCCGGCCTTCACCGTGCTGCATCAGACCGCGACCTTCACCGCCAAGCGCAAGGACATCCAGTGGAAGGTGGCGCCGGCCTTCCAGGTCGACTTCCGCGCGCATAATTTCCGCTGGGCGCGGAGCTGACGCGTCCGGCCTCATGGCGGAGCCGCTAGTCGAGATCCGTGGGCTGACCGTCGATTTCGACACCGGCAAGCGTGTCGTGCGCGCCCTGCACGGGATCGACCTCGCCATCGCCAAGGGCGAGACGATCGGTCTCGTCGGCGAGTCCGGCTGCGGCAAGAGCATCACCTGGTTGGCGGCGCTCGGCTTGCTGGGCTCGAAGGCGCGGATCGGCGGCACGGTGATGATGGCGGGGAAAAACCTCGTCGGCGCCCCCACCGCCAAGCTCGAGGCGGTGCGCGGCCGGCAGGTCGCGATGATCTTTCAGGACCCTGCGAGCAGCCTCAATCCGGTGCATCGCATCGGCCGCCAGCTCGGCGAGGCCTTGGGCCTCGGCCGCGGCATCGACGGCGCTGCGCAGCAGGCGGAGGCGCGTAGGCTGCTGGAGCGCGTCGGCATCGCCGATGCCGCAAGGCGTCTCGGCGACTATCCGCACGAGCTCTCGGGCGGCATGAACCAGCGGGTGATGATCGCGATCGCTCTCGCTCTGGAGCCGCAGCTCCTGATCGCCGACGAGCCGACGACGGCGCTCGATGCGACCATCCAAGCGCAGATCCTGGAACTCCTCGGCGAGGTCCGGCGCGAGACCGGGATGGCGATGGTGCTGATCTCGCACGATCTCGGCGTCGTCGCCGAGAACACCGAACGCGTCTGCGTCATGTATGCCGGCCGGATCGTCGAGGACGCGCCCATCGACCGGATCTTCGCCGCCGCCGCCCATCCCTACACCGCGGGGCTGCTGGCAGCGCTTCCGGAGCTCACCGGACCGCGCCGGCGGCTCGCGGCGATCCCCGGGGTCGTGCCGGAGCCGTGGAACCTCCCCGTGGGCTGCAGCTTCGCGCCGCGCTGCGGCCACGCGATCGCGGCCTGCGAGGCGGCCGTGCCGGGGGCGCAGGCGCTCGCTCTGGGCCACCACGTCGCCTGCATCCGCGCCGGCGACCTGGGGCGCACTGCCGACGCGCATCGAGGTGGGGAATGACGGCCCCGCTGCTCGAAGCCTGCGGCCTCACCCGGCATTACACGGTGCGGCGCGGCCGCTGGCCATTCGGCCGCGAGGTGCCGCTCAGCGCCGTCGATGGCATCGCCTTCGCGCTCGAGCCCGGCCGCACCCTCGGCCTCGTCGGCGAGTCCGGTTGCGGCAAGACGACGACGGCGAAGCTGGTGCTGGGATTGATCGAGCCCAGCGCCGGCGAGATCCGCCTCGCGGGCGAGCTTCTCCCCCCGGCCGGCTCCAGGGAATGGCGTGGCCTCAGGCGCCGGATGCAGATGGTCTACCAGGATCCGCTCGGCGCCCTCGACCGGCGCGTCGCGGTCGGCCGGCAGGTGATGGAGCCGCTGGCGATCCACGGCGGCGGCACTGAAGGCGCGCGTCGCCAGCGGGCGCTCGAGGTGATGGCCTCGGTCGGCCTCGAGCCGCATCATTTCGACCGCTATCCCCATGAGCTCTCGGGCGGGCAGCGGCAGCGGATCGTCATCGCCCGCGCGCTCGTGCTCGATCCGCGCCTCTTGGTCTTGGATGAACCGGTCTCGGCCCTCGACGTTTCGATCCAGGCGCAGGTCGTCAACCTCTTGCAGGATCTCCAGGCGGAGCTCGGCCTCGCCTACCTCTTCATCAGCCACGACCTTCGGATGATTCGCCAGATCAGCCACGAGGTTGCGGTGATGTATCTCGGCCGGATCGTCGAGCAGGGGGATCCCGACCTGCTCTTCGCAGCGCCGGCGCATCCCTACACGGTGGCGCTGGTGTCCGCGATCCCGGTTCCGAGAGGGGCAGGCCGGCAGCGGCTGATCCTGGCGGGCGACCCGCCGAACCCGATCGACCGGCCGCCCGGCTGCGCCTTCCACACCCGCTGCCCGCTCGCCGTGCAGCGCTGCCGGTCGGAGGCGCCGGCCTTGCGCGTGCTGGCGGACGGTCGGCGCGTCGCCTGCCACCTCGCCGGGGACGGATCGGCCGGCAAAGCGGCCGGCTTGACCGGGATCGAAGGCCGATGACCCGCTATCTCGTCGAGCGTCTGCTGCGCGCGCTCCTCACCATCTTCCTCGTCATCACCTTCGCCTTTTTCGTGCTGCGCAGCTCGGGCGATCCTGCCCTCCTCATCCTCTCGGTCGACGCGCCGCCCGAGGCGATCGAGGCCTTCCGCCGCTCCTGGGGCCTCGACCGCAGCCTTTGGGTGCAATATCTGCACTACGTCGTGAACGCGCTCACCGGCGACCTCGGCACCTCGATGCGCGATGGCCGCCCGGCGCTGGCACTGGTGCTGGAGCGCGTTCCCGCCACGCTCGCCATCACCGTTCCCGCGCTGTTGCTCAAGCTCGGCATCGGCATACCGGCCGGCATCCATGCGGCGCTCCATCGGAACTCCTTCACCGACCGGATGACGATGCTGCTGTCGGTGGCGGGCTTCACCGTGCCGAGCTTCGTGCTGGCGCTGCTGCTGGTGCTGATCTTCTCCGTGACGCTCGGCTGGCTGCCGTCGAGCGGCAGCGATGGCCTCGCCAATGCGGTCCTGCCGATCGTCACCCTCGGCACCGCCGGTGCGGCGATTCTTGCCCGCTTCACCCGCTCGGCCATGCTGGAGGTGCTGGGTCAGCCCTATATTCGCGCCGCTTCGGCGAAGGGGCTCACCTGGCGGCGGGTGGTGACCGACCATGCGCTGCCCAATGCTGCGATCCCGACCACCACCATCATCGGCTTCATGGTCGGGAGCTTGATCGCCGGGGCGGTCGTCGTCGAGAGCGTCTTTGCTTGGCCCGGCGTCGGCCGGCTTCTCGTCGTCTCGGTCAGCAACCGCGATCTTGCCGTGGTGCAGACGATCCTGCTCTTCGTTGCCGCGACCATGGTCCTCTCCAACATCATCGTCGATATCGTCTATGGCTGGATCGATCCCAGGATGAGGAGCAGCCGGCGTGTCGGTCGGTGAGGAGTCCGCCCCGGCGACTCCGACGGCCGCGGCGCGCTTCGTCGAGGCCTGGCCGCCGCTGACCCTGGCGGCACTCGCCTGGATCGCGCTCATGGTCGTCGTCGCCTTCGGCGCCGATCTCCTCGTCCCTTATTCCTTCACCGCAGTCGACCTTCGGGCCCGTCTGGCGCCGCCGATCCTCTTCGGCGGCACCTCGATGCATCCTCTCGGCACCGACGAGCTCGGCCGTGACGTCCTCTCGCGGCTCATAATCTCGATCCGGATGAGCCTTCTCATCGCCTTCTTCGGCACGATGATCGCGGCCACCCTCGGCACGAGTCTCGGTTTCGTGGCCGCGCATTTTCGCGGCAAGACCGAGGCGCTCATCCTGATGCTGGTCGACTTCCAGGCGAGCATCCCGTTCCTGATCATCGCCCTAGCCGTGCTCGCCTTCTTCGGCAACAGCCTCGGTCTGTTCGTCGTCCTCATGGGCTTGAACAGCTGGGAGCGCTACGCCCGGATCGCGCGCGGCCTCACCATCGGCGCCAACGAGCAGGGCTATGCCGCCGCGGTCCGCCAGCTCGGTGCCTCGCCGCTCCGCGTCTATGGGCTGCACGTGCTGCCCAACATCGCCTCGACCCTGGTCGTCTCGATGACCCTGACCTTCCCCGAGACGATCCTTCTCGAGAGCGGCCTTTCCTTCCTCGGCCTCGGCATCCAGCCGCCGCTGAGCTCGCTCGGCAACATGGTCGGTTACGGTCGCGAATACCTGACCCGGGCACCCTGGATCATGCTGGCGCCAAGCTCGATCATCGTCCTCACCACGCTTACGATCAGCATCGTGGGCGACTGGCTCCGCGATCGCCTCGACCCGACCCTGCGCTGAAGGAAGCTAGCGATGACCGATATCGTCTCACACCGCGGCGGTGCGCTGCTTTGGCCGGAAAACAGCCGGATCGCCTTCGAGGCGACGGCGAAGCTGCCGGTTGAGCAGGTCGAGTTCGACGTTCACCCCTCGCGGGACGGCCGTCTCGTCTTCTTCCACGACGAGACCTTGGAGCGCACCACCGACGGAACCGGCCCGGTCAGCGCTCGCGAATGGTCGGAGCTGGCCACGCTCATCCTCAAGGGAACCGGCGGGCAGCGCATGCTGCTGCTCGAGGAGGTGATCGAGATCTTCCGAATGACGGAGATCGCGCTCCGGCTCGAGATCAAGCCCGGCCCCGGGCGGGTTCCCTACCCCGACCTGCCGGGCCGCATCGTCGCCACTCTCGCGCGCGAGGGCATGCTCGCCCGCACGGTGATCACCTCATTCCAAATCGAGACCGTCGTCGAGGCGCGCCTGCATGGCGTCCCGATGCGTCATGTCTGGCTGGCGACGCCGGCGATGCAGGTCGATCTCGGCCTCGCCGGCGTCATCGAGGCCGCTCGCCGGCACGAGGTGCCGATGCTGGGACTCCGCCACACCATGCTCGATGTCTCGACGGTTGCCGCGGTGCGCGCAGCCGGGCTCGGCGTCGGCGGCTGGGGCTGCAACGACGCCTCGGCGATTTCCCACGCGCTCGAGCTCGGCCTCGACGCCTTCACCACCGATCGGCCGGACCTTGCCCTCGAGCTGCGCGCCCGCCGCATGGGCGGGCGGGCCGGGTGAGATTTGGATGCGTCCAAGCGCAACAAGCACCTAGAGCGTGAAGGCTTGGCGGAACCGGGCGAGCGCCAGTTCATCGTCGCCGGAGGCGTAGGCCTCGAGCCCGATCGGGCCGCGGTATCCGATTTCGCCCAGCGTCCTGGCGATGGCCTTGTAATTGATCTCTCCGGTCCCCGGCTCGCATCTTCCGGGCACGTCGGCGACCTGAATCTCGCCGATATAGGGTGCCGCCTGGCGTACGAGCTGGGTCAGGTTTCCTTCGCCGATCTGCGCATGATAGAGGTCGAGCATCAGCCTAAGGGCCGGGCGGTCGACGGCGGCCACCAGCGCCAGGCAGTCCGCCGCCTTGGCGAAGGGCACGCCGGGGTGGTCGACCGCGGTATTGAGGTTTTCGAGCACGAAGGTGACGCCGGCCGCCTCGCCGAGATCGGCGATCCGGCGGAGCGTATCCAGCGCCGTCAGCCACATGGCGCCCGTTACAAGATGCGCCGGCTTGACCGGCAGCCCCTTGCCGTCCAGCCCGGTGCCGTGGAGATTGAGGCGCGGGATGCCGAGCTCCTTGGCGATCGGAATGGATTGCTTCGCGGTTCGCACCAGTTCGTCGGCACCCTCAGGGTCGGCGAGCGTGCCGGCGACATAGCCGGTCATCGAAGAGAACGTGGCGCCGGTCCGGGCGAGCTCTGCGATGTCGTGCTTGGTCCAATCCCAGATCTCGACCTCGAAGCCCAGCTCGGCAATGCGCCGGACGCGCTCGACGATCGGCAGGCTTCGAAAGATCATCTCGGCCGAGACGGCCAGCGTGAATGGAGATTTTGCGGTCGGCGACATCCCGCTCCATCATGGTTGGAAATGGCCGGCCTGGGTAGAGGGCGGCTGGCGGCGCGCCGGCCCGGGAGCCCGTCAGGAAAGGGCGCGGAGATCGGCGCGCAGGCGATCGGGACTCGACCGGCCAAGCAGGCGTTCGGCGGCCGCGTGCTCCCGCTTCCACACCGGCACGGCCGTGACCAGCAGAGCCCGGCCGGAAGGGGTCAGCGTCAGGCGGCGGCTGCGCTTGTCTGCCCGGTCGACCGTCACCTTGACCAGGCCGCGGCGCTCGAGCGGCTTCAGATTGGCGGTCAGCGTGGTGCGGTCCATGGCGAGGAGGGCCGAAACGCTGCCCATGCTGGCCGCCTCGGCGCGATTGAGCGACATCAACAGCGAGAACTGCCCGTTGGTGAGATCCAGCGGCCTCAAGGCCTCGTCGAACCGCCGCGCCACCGCCCGCGCCGCCCGCTGGATGTGCAGGCAGAGACAGGCGTCGCGCACCATGTGGGTGATTTCGAGGGGCAGATCACCACGATTTGACATTGCTTATTTATGTTGATATCAACGTAAAAGTCAAATGAGATGCAACGGAGCACGTGGACGATGAGCATCGGAGGATTGTCCAAGACGCGGCTGGCCGGCATGCATGCGGTCATGGTCGCCATTCTGATGACCCAGCGTCTCTGGGATTCTCCGGTTCCTCCCGCTGTCTATCTCGACTTCTGGACCTCGGCCTATCGGGCGATCGACGACTGAGGCCTGCTACGGCCGGCTCGAGATCCTGGAGACTGTCGCGCTGTTTCGACCCATCACCCCAACCCCAACGGAGTCGATGCCATGCACGTCCAACCCTACCTGTTCTTCGACGGTCGCTGCGACGAGGCGCTCGAATTCTACCGCAAGGCCCTCGGCGCCGAGGTCTTGATGCTGATGCGGTTCAAGGAGAGCCCCGAGCCCCATCCGCCCGGCATGATCCCGCCCGGCGCGGGGGACAAGGTGATGCATAGCTGCTTTCGCATCGGCGATACGCAGGTAATGGCATCCGACGGATGTTGCCTCGGGAAGCCGAACTTTCAGGGCTTCTCGCTGTCGATCACGGCGGCGAATGAGGCCGAGGCCGATCGGCTGTTCGCCTCCCTGGCCGAGGGCGGGCAGGTGCGGATGCCGTTGGCCAAGACCTTCTTCTCGCCGCGCTTCGGCATGGTCGCCGACCGCTTCGGCGTGACCTGGATGATCATCGTGGCCCAGGCAGAACCGGTCTCGACCGCAAGGAAAGAGCGCTCTCCGGTGGCAGCGACAGCTTGAGGGAACACTCGTGCAAGCGAGCACTGAAGCGGCGCCGACGTCCAAGAAGATGATTTGGACCGGCCGCATCATGAGCGGCCTGGTCATCCTGTTCCTCATCTTCGACGGCGTCACAAAGTTGATAAAGATCGATCCCGTGGTGGAAGCCTTCGCGCAGCTCGGCTATCCCGATAGCCTGGCTCTCCCGATCGGGATCATCGTGCTCGCTTGCGCGGCTCTCTATGCGAATCCGCAAACCGCCATTCTCGGCGCGATCCTGCTGACCGGCTTGCTCGGTGGCGCAATCGCCAGCCATGTGCGCGTCGGCGACCCGATCTTCACCCATGTCCTCTTCGGGGCTTATCTCGGTGTGCTCGCCTGGGGCGGACTCTACCTGCGCGACGAAAAACTGCGCGCGCTTCTCTCTCTGCGACACTAACAAGTGGCGGTCATCCTTCGCCGGCCGCCATGAGGCTCAGACGACGATGGGCGCCGTGGCGCCGTCCATGCTGATGGTGACTCCGGTGATGTAGCTCGCCCGGGCCGAAGCGAGGAATACGACCGCGCTGGCGATCTCCTCGGGCTCTGCCATGCGACCGATGGCGATGCGCTGCAGGCTCCGCTTGAGGGCCTCATCCTCGCCGATCCCGCCGAGCCGGGCTTCGGCCTTCAGGCCTTCGCTCACCCGCTCGGTGTTGGTGAGCCCGGGATTGACCGCGACCACCCGGATGCCGCTCTTGGCATAGGTGGCGCCCAGCCCGGCGGTCGCCAGCATCAAGGCGGCGTTCGCCGCCCCGCCGGCGATGTGGGTCGGCGAGGCGATCTTGCCGCCATTGCCGATCACGTTGACGATCACCCCCGCGCCGCGCTTGGCCATGCGCTTCACCACGGGATCGATGACGTTGATGTAGGAGAAATACTTCGCGTCCATGGCCGCCCTCCATGTCGCCGGGGTCAGCTCCTCGGGGGGTGTGCGCCGAGCCGCTCCAGCGGAGTTGACGAGCACATGGATGGGTCCGAGCCTCTCTTCCATGGTCTCGACCATGGCAAGCGCCTCCTCGGGCCGGCTGAGATCGGCGACGACGCCGACGGCGCCCTCGAGCGCGGCCAGCGCGCGATCGACATTGGCCTTGGCGCGGGAAACGATGCCGACGCGGCCGCCCTCGGCCAGGAACTGGCGCGCGCAGGCGAGGCCAATGCCCTTGGAGCCGCCGGTGACGATGACGGTCTTGCCGTTGAGATCGAGGTCCATTGGCTGGGTCTCCCATGTGAGGTGCGGGAAAACCCAGTATCGCAAATTGCCGGCCCTGTCCGCCTCGACGGTCGGTCCCTCAGCGCTCGGCCGCCTCAGCGCTCGGCAGTTGCCCGACCCAGAACGTCCTTGGTCACGCGCACGAGCTCGCGCGGAGTGAACGGCTTCAGCAGCACCGCCGCCACGCCCGGCGGCAGCTTGGCCTTCTCCAGGGACTGCGCGGAGAAGCCGGAGCAGAGGAGTACGGGAAGATTCGGCCTGAGCGCCTGGGCCCGCTCTGCCAGCATGGCTCCCGTCAATCCCGGCATCGTTTGGTCGGTGATGATGAGGTCGAAGCTCGCCGCATCCTCCTGCAGGCGCTCCCAGGCCGACTGGGGATTTTCATAGCGTTCGACCTCGTAGCCGGCCCAGCTCAAGGTGATTTGCATGAGGTCGGCGAGATACGCCTCGTCATCGACCACCAGGATGCGCGCGCGCGGCGCGGCTTTCTGCTGGCGCCCCATCGTGCTTTCCTCAAGCTGGGAGGAAGCGGTGCCGCGGGAATCGGTATTGTCGGTGCCTTCGCCATGCGCCGGCGTCCTCTCGCTGGCCGGGATCAGGATGGCGCAGGCGGTGCCGGTGCCGGGCTTCGACTTGATGTGAAGCGCGCCCATATGCGCCTCCACGATGCTGGCCACCGAGGGCAAGCCGAGACCGGTGCCGGCGCCTTTCGGCTTGGTGGTGAAGAACGGATCGAAGATCTTCTCCATGACCTCGCGGGTCATCCCCGAGCCGGTGTCCCTGACCTGGAGCCTGAGATAGGCACCGGGCCTGAGAACGCCGCGCCAGAGATGCGACCAGCCGTCATCGGCGGTCTTGATCACTTGGCCTTGCGCGTGCAGCTCCCGCTCGGTCCGGCGCAGTGCTTCGGCGCGGCCGCCGTCGACCGTCATCCGCTCCAGGATGAGCTCGATCGCCCCGGGCCGGCTGCCCAGCGCGTGCGCCGCGTTGAGGCAGAGATTCACCAGGACCTGCTCGATCTTGTTGGAGTCGTGCCGCACCAGGTGCGCGGCATCGTCGATCACGAGATCGAAGCTGATGGCCGCGGGAAGGGCGATGCCGATGAGCTGTGCCGCCGAGCGGACGGTCTCGGCCAGGTCCTTGCTCACCAAGTCCGAGGGCTTGGTCTTGGCGAAGGTGTTGAGGCCGGTCACGATCTCGCGCGCCCGGTTCGCCGCCGAGACGATCCGGCTCAGACCCTTCTTCGCCGCCTCCGCCGCTCCTGCCGCCTCCTGCAGGCGGCTGCGGGCATTGGCGGGGTCGGTCTCGGCGAGCCGGGCGGAAAGCTCGGCAAGCACGTCGATTTGCCCATCGCTCAAGGATGCGAAGCCGAGGACGATGGACAGCAGGTTGTTGAAGTCATGGGCGATGGTTCCGGCCATGGTGCCGATCGCCTCGCTCTTTTGCGCTTGCAGGAGCCGCTCCTGGATCGCCAGACGATCGGCCTCCTCGCGGCGACGCAGGCTTTGATCGGAGATCCAAAGCAGCCGGTTGCCGCCGCTCGCGTCCAACAACCCGAAGCGGAGATGCCGGCCATCGGCAAGCGAGTGCTCGATCTCCTCCGCACTCTCGAAAAGCTGCCGTCGCATCTCCGATGCCGGCAGCACCGACTGCGCTAGCAGCGCGTCGATCGGCTGATCGCGGATGAGACCCTCCGACCAGGTAACGACGCCATCGAGCAAGCCTGCAAGCTTGAGAAAGCCCTGGTTCCAGAAGGTAGCGCGATTGGCCTCGTCCAAGACCACCAATCCGTCCGGAACGGTGTCCAGCACCGACTGCAGGAGGAACGTGCGCCGCGCGAGCTCGGCCTCGCTCAAGAGCTCGATCTGCCGGACCGATCGCTCCAGCGCCTGCTCCTTGGCCCTGAGCTCGGTGATGTCGGTCGATACACGAACGAGCTCGCCCTCGCGCGTCACGTATTCGTTGACGCGGAGAACATGCTTGCCGCGGCGAACCTCGAAGCTGGTGCCGCCGGCCTTGCGGTGTCGGTGGCGCCGGCTTTCCAGCCATTCCTCTTTGGTCTTGGCATCGTCGGTCGAGACTAAGCCCGCATCCCAGCTCCAGGACCAGATTTCTTCGATCGACACCCCTGCCACCACACGCTCGGCGATCGAGACCAGCTCCCAGCGATAGCCATCATTGCAGGCGACCAGGCGGTCGTCCTTGTCGAAGAGCGCAAATCCTTCCGTCGCGGCGTTGATGGCGGAGATCAAGCGGTTCTCGGCGCGGTGCATCGCCGTCATGTCCGTGTGCATGACCAGCGCACCGCCTTCGCGCGTGCGCCCGCGGCGAACCAGAACATGGCGCCCATCGGACTCTTGGCGGACATAGGAGCCGAGCACGCGCGGATCGGATGCGAGAGTGTTATTCTCGGACACATATCCCTGGGCCACCGCCAGGGCATTGAGCTCCTGAAAGGTCGCCCCCTTGCGAAACGCGGTGCGCAGGCCGGGGTAGAGATCGAAGGTCGCCTGGTTGCAGATCTGCAGGCGGTCCTCGGCGTCGAAGAGGATGAAGGTGCTGCCCATGCTCTCGATCGCATCCGTCAGGCGCAGCTCGGTGCGCCTGAGCTCGGTGATGTCCTCGACCACTTGGATGAGTCGGCCGTCCGTGGTCCTGGCGCTGGTGATCCGTATGATCGTCCCGTTGCGGGTTCGCGCCTCGATTTGGTCCGGCACACCGAGCTTGAACGAGGCGGCGCGGGCGTCCTGCCATTGCGCCATCTCCGCCTCGTCGAGCGGGCTGCCATCGGGTTTTTTGACCAGGAACTCCAGAAGCTTACCACGCAGGCGGTCCTCCAGACGCTGACCCACGAGCGGGTATCCCGGGGTCTCGGCGTATATCCGGCGCAGGAACTCGTTGGCGACCTCGATGCGGCCGTCCTGACTGGAGACGAGCATGCCGACCGGCATGTTTTCGATCGCCTCCTGCAGCCGCTGCTGGGCCGATTGCAGATCGGATATGTCCTGGATCACTTGGATGAGCGTGCCATCGGAGGTTCGCGCGGACGTCACGCGGACCACGCGGCCCGAGGCGGTGCGCGCCTCGACCGGCTCCGGGTTGCCGTGGTCGAGCTGATCGATCCGCCTCTCCACCCATTCCGCGCGCTCGTCGGGGGTGTAAGGCCTGCCATCCTCGTGCTTCAGCACGAACGTGTCAGCCTGCGTCCTCGCCCGGAACGCCACTCTTTGCCCGACGATCGCGCACGCATTGGGGATCTCGTGGATCCGCAGATAGGCGTCGTTCACCTCGCTGATGATGCCGTCGGGGGAAATGGTTCTGACGCCCGCCGGCAGAACCGCGAGCAGCGCCCGGAACTTCAGCTCGGTCTGGCGTAGATCGGTGATGTCCTGGTGCGCCTGGACCAGAGTGCCATCGGGCGTTCTGGCGGTGGTGATCCGGAGAATTTTTCCGGATGCGGACAGGAATTCGACCGGCTCCGGAACGCCGCTTTCGGCGATGGCGATCCTTTCGGCAATCCAAGCCTCGCGCTCTTCCGGAGTGTAGGCCGTCCCATCCGCATGGTTCAGAATATAGCGGGCGGCGTCCCGCCGGATCGCGGTCGCCAGATCGTCCGCATAGACGTTCGCGAGGTTCCGCTTGGGATGGAGCAGCGCATAGGCGTCGTTGACCTCGCGGGTCCGGCCGTTGCGCTCGATCAGGCGAACGCCGATCGGCAACGCGGCCAGTAAGGCGCGGAGCCGGCGTTCCTCGGCCTGCGGGTCGGTCACGAAGAGGTCGATGCGGATGAGACCGCCCTCAGGCGTGGGAGCTGAGATCACCCGGAGGTGGCGGCCATCGGCCATCGCCACCTCTATCACGTCGTCGGGCTTCGACTTGAGGCTGGCCAGGCGCCGCTCGATCAGGCCGTCAAGCTCCTCCTCGGGAACCTTGGCGGCGGCGCTATGCTGCCAGAAATGCCGCATATGGTCCTTGAGCAGCGTGCCCTTCGTAAAGATGTCGGCGCCCTGCGGGTCGAGCACGCGCGTATGCTTCTGGCTCGCTCGGATGAGCCTGCCGTCGCGGTCATAGATGTGGAAGTCGACCGGCATGCTCTCGATCGCGTGCGCGAGCTGGCGTTCTTCGGTGAAGGTCTCGCTCACATCCTCATAGCTGAGGAGCCATCGTCCGCCGGTTGTGCGCCTGCTGCGCCGGCGCAGCCGCCTGCCGTCGCCGAGGCTATATTCCTCGGTCGCCTCCGACAGCGCTCCCGGCGCGCTCGCTTCTGCTTGGGACAAATATCCGGACGCGGCCTTGGCTCGGTCGCGCTCGAGCTTCATCGTGCCGGTCTTCAGGGTATGGGCGGCGAGAGGGAAGTAGTCCCGGGCCGCGTCGTTCCAATAGAGGAGCTTTCCGGCGGCATCGTAGCCGGTGACCGCGGCGTCGATCCCCTCGAGCAGGTCGAGAAGCATGGGGGCATCGACGGCATCTGCGGAGGGAGTCGTGGCGAATGCCGGTTCCTTGGGCCGCACCATCGCTCGCATTCGTTTCGCCCTTCGCCTTGCCGGCTGCCGCAAGCGACGCCGCGCGACGTCCCCGCTTATTGGAAATTTCTGAAGATTTAGGCCATTAGGCTCAAATCTGGATGGGAATGGTAACGACCATTGGTGTCGAAACGGTTAACGGCCGTTATCCTTAAAACCTTTCACTAACAAGCTCTTAGCGGCCGCGACTGGCGCTCGGGGTGGCATCGGCAAGGCTGCCCGCCGGCTTGACAAGGCCGTCGCCGAGCGGGCCCACTTTCCCTCCCTCCAATCGGCTTTCGTCGTCTGGGAGTCCCGCGCATGCCCATCGCCGCTGTTGGATTCCTGGCGCTGTTTGCGCTGGACCATCTGCTGGCGACGGATTTCACCGCGCTTTCGGCACGCACGCTGCTGCCGCAGTCGATCGCCCTCGAGCTGATCGCGATGCTGGCCGTCTTCGTCTGGCTCGCGCGACGGCGGGCGGAAGAGCCTCGGGCTCTCGTTTGGGCGTTGACGGGGAGCGTATTCGCACTGGGCCTGCTCAGGCTCGTCTCTTATCTCGTTCCCGCCTATTTCGGCCGGCCGTT
This sequence comes from Pseudomonadota bacterium, assembly GCA_016195085.1. Classification (NCBI taxonomy): domain Bacteria; kingdom Pseudomonadati; phylum Pseudomonadota; species Pseudomonadota bacterium. The sequence goes on from JACQAG010000034.1 coordinate 20,870, forward strand.
CAGCGCCGCCAGCGATCTGGGGCTGGCGCCGGTGCTGTACCACCTCGTCCGCGAGGCGCTCGGCTCGACGCGATTCTTCATCGCGGCAGCGTCCGTGTTTCTCGGCGCAGTTTTTCTGCTCGTGGCGCTGCGCTGGATGATCGGTCTCCTCTGGCGCCTCGTCGGCGAAAGGCGCTATCAGCCGATCGCCCTGCTTGCGGGCCTGACTGCCGTCGGATGGACGCTGGCCGCCACCGACCGCGAGGCAGAATGGACGCCGAAGCCGATCGAGGTGAAGGCCGCGGGACTGCTTTACGAGCAGGTGGAGCAGATGTTCCGGGCCGAATCTCTTCGCCAGCAGTATCGCCAGGAGATCGCCCGGCGGGTCGCCGGCCGCAGCGGCATTGCCGATCTGGGCAAGCTCGCCGGACGTCCGGTGCTGCTGGTGTTCATCGAGTCCTACGGCGCCATCACCTTGAGCGACCCCGGCTTCCGCGAGCGCTTGGCTCCGGCGCGCGCCTATTTCGCCCGGCGCCTCGAGGAGGCGGGCTACCACGTCTACTCCGACATGCTGGTCTCGCCCGTCATCGGCGGCGGCTCGTGGTTCGCCCATGCGAGCCTGACCTCGGGCGTTCGCATCGACGATCAGCTGCACTATGACGCGCTCATCGGCAGCCAGGCACCCATGCTAGCGGGCTATCTGGCGCGAGCCGGCTACGATTCCGTCGCCGCCATGCCGCGGATGGAGAAACCGTGGCCGGAGGGACGCAGCTTCGGCTTCGAGCGGATCTATACGGAGGCGGCATTCGACTATGCCGGCCCGCGCTATTCCTGGCGCTCGATCCCCGACCAGTTCGTGCTGGAAACGATCCACCGTCGCGAGCTGGGCCATGTCGATCGTCCGCGCTTCCTGCAATACGTGCTCGCCAGCAGCCATGCCGCCTTCGACCTGATCCCGCCGGTGGTCGAGGATTGGGGTCGGCTCGGGGATGGCAGCCTCTATCGCGACTTGGGCGCGGACGCGCATCCGCTGCCGCCGGGCGGCATCTTCGAAAACGAGCCGGGCTATCTGGCGGCGATCGACTACGATTTGCGCGTGCTTGCCGACTACCTCGCCAAGCGGCTGTCGGAGCACGGCCTCGTCATCCTCTTGGGCGATCATCAGCCGCCGCTCAACCGGGTGCTCTCCGCCGGCGAGCGCTCGGTGCCGATCCATGTGCTGAGCCGGGACGCGGACTTGCTCGAGCCGTTCAGAAGGGCAGGGTGGGCCGAAGGGGTTCTGCCCTCTCGCAGCGCTGCCGCGGACGGAATGGAAACCTTCCTCGAACGCTTTCTCACGGGCTTCAGCACCGCTGCCGCTCCCGCCGCGGCGGCGACCGGCGGACCATCGACGTTGCGCTGAGACGGTCGCCCCACCAAGCGCGGAATTTCTGCACATTCAACAGGCAATTGACCGATCCCGCAGCGCATTTCCCGGTCGGGTTGCGCAGCCTTGATCGATCTGGCAAGGTTGCCGAGACGACCGGCATTGATCAGGGCGGTGCCGGCTAGCGACAACCCATCACATCCAAAACGAAGGAGGAGGCGATGAAGTCTGGAACGCTCAAATGCGTCCTCGGCTTGGCCGTCATGGCCGGCATCGGGCTCGCGGCAGCCGGACCGGCGAATGCGCAGGCGACCGTGGCCGCGATCAAGCAGCGCGGTGCGTTGAACTGCGGCGTCGATACCGGTATTCCCGGGTTCGCCTATCAGGACAAGGCCGGCAAGTGGATCGGCTTCGACATCGACTATTGCCGCGCCATTGCCGCGGCCGTGCTCGGCGATCCGGAGAAGGTCAAGTACACGCCGACCACCGCCAAGGTGCGCTTCACCGTGCTGCAGAACGGCGAGATCGACGTGCTCATCCGCGACTCGACCATGACCTACACCCGCAACTGGGAGCTGAAGCTCGGCGAGAACGTGGTGACGTTCTATACCGGCCAGGCCTTCCTGGTGAAGAAGAGCCTCAACGCCAAGGCGGTGAAGGATCTCGACGGCGCCACCATCTGCATGGTGACCGGCGCCACCCTCGAGCTCAACATTGCCGACTACGCCCGCTCGCACAATGTGAAGATCGGCTCCTTGTTGTTCGACCGGGTCGAGGAAGCCTTCGCGGCGACCGAGTCCGGCCGCTGCGACGGTTACACCGATGACGGCGGCAGCGTGGCCGCGGCGCGCTCCACCATGAAGAATCCCAAGGATTGGGACATTGTTGACGAGGTCATCTCCAAGGAGCCGCTCGGCATCCACACCCGCCAGGGCGACGAGAACTGGTCCAACTTCACCCGATGGCTGCACTTCGCGCTGCTCACGGCCGAGGAGAACGGCATCAGCAAGGCGAGTGCCGACCAGATGGCGAAGACCTCGACCGACCCGTTCGTGCGCCGGCTCTTGGGCGAGGAGGGCGATTTCGGCAAGATGCTAGGTCTCGACAACGCCTGGGCGCTCCGGGCGATCAAGGTCGCCGGCAACTACGGCGAAATCTATGAGGAGCATTTCGGCGCCAAGGGGCTCGGGCTGCCGCGCGGACTCAACAGGCTGTGGGACAAGGGCGGGCTGCAATACGCATGGCCCTTCCGGTGAGCCTGACGGGCGGCATCGCTTGAACCGATCGCCGAGCAAGGACGTCGTGTAGGGACGGATGCGGGCCGAAGCGATCGGACGCATCCGTCTCCGCGTCTCGCCGACACGGGTAAAGGGGTGGCTCTGGCAAGGGCTGCTCCTTTGCTGCGTTGGCGCCGCCGTCTGGTTTTTCGCCCAGAACGCTACCGACAACCTGACGCGCAAGAACCTGCATTTCGGGCTGGACTTCCTCGACCGGATCGCAGGCTTCGACATTCCCTTCCGCCTCATCGCCTGGACGGTTACCGACACCTACGGCCGGGCACTCCTCGTCAGCTTCCTCAACTCGCTTTTGATCGCCTTTCTCTGCGTCATTGCGTCGACGTTCTTGGGCCTGCTTCTCGGTCTTCTCAGGCTTTCCGCGAACTGGCTTGCCCGCAACGTCGCGATGGGGATCATCGAGCTCGTCCGCAACACTCCGCAGCTCGTGCAGATCTTCTTCTTCTACCTGGCTGTGCTGCAGAGCCTGCCGCCGGCGCGTGCAGGCTACAATTTCAACAACGCGGTCTTCCTCAATATCCGCGGCCTGTTCCTGCCCTCGCCGGTCCTGGGGGATGCGTTCGAGACGACGGCTCTGGGCTTCCTCGCCGCCATCGTGCTCGGCGTCGTCGTCTGGCGGCTGCGCCTACGCGTGACCGGTGCTTCCCGCTTCGGCCTCGGCGCGATCGCGCTCGCCTTGCCCTTCGTCGTGCTGATCGCCGGCGGGCTCGCGGGCGCCGTCGTCGATGTCAACTATCCCGTGCTGCGGGGCTTCAACTTCCAGGGCGGCGTGCAGATCCCCTCCGAGCTGGTGGCGCTTTGGGTCGGGCTTTCGGTCTACTCCTCCGCCTTCATCGCCGAGATCGTGCGCGGCGCCATGGAGGGCATCGCCTACGGCCAGACCGAAGCCTCGCTCAGCCTCGGGCTCAGCCGCTGGCAGACATTGCGCCTGGTCGTCCTGCCGCAGGCGCTTCGGATCATCGTGCCGCCGGTCACCAGCCAGTACCTCAACGTCATCAAATCGAGCTCGCTCGGCGCCGGCATCGCCTATCCCGAGCTGTTCCAGATCTTCGCCGGCACGGTCTTGAACCAGTCCGGCCGCGCCATCGAGTGCATCGCCATCGTCATGACCATCTTCCTGGTGATCAACCTCATCACCTCCATGTTCATGAATTGGTACAACCGCGCGATCGCGCTGAAGGAGCGATGAGCGTGGTCGACGCCGCCCTCAAATGGATTCGCGCCAACTTCTTCGGCGACTGGTCGAGCAGCGCGCTCACCATCCTGCTCGTCATCCTGTTCTGGTTCACGATTCCACCCTTCGTCGAGTGGGCCCTCATCAAGTCGACCTTCGGCGGCGAGACCAAAGCCGATTGCGATCCGGGCGGTGCCTGCTGGACCTTCATTGGCCAACGCCTCCCCAACTTCTTTTACGGCCGCTATCCCGTGGACGAGCGCTGGCGGGTCAATCTCGCTGCCTTGCTGCTGGCCGCCTTCACCACACCGGCTTTGATGGACCGTCTCCGCCACCGCTGGGTCGCGGTCCTGGCTCTGGTCGCGGTTTATCCCGTCATCGCCGGAGTGCTCCTGGTCGGCGGCGTCCTCGGCCTTGCCTTCGTGGACACCTCGCTCTGGGGCGGCCTCATGCTGAACACGGTGCTCTCCTTCGTCGCGCTTGCGGGCTCGCTGCCGCTCGGCATCCTCTTGGCGCTCGGGCGCCGTTCTGAGCTGCCGGCGATCCGCTATTTCTGCGTCGGCTTCATCGAGCTTTGGCGCGGCGTGCCGCTGCTGACCGCGCTCTTCATGGCGACCATCATCCTGCCCCTGTTCCTGCCTGAGGGCGTGTCCTTGGACCGGCTGGTCCGCGCCGCGCTGGCGCTCACCTTGTTCACCTCCGCCTATATGGCGGAGGTCATTCGCGGCGGCTTGCAAGGCGTGCCGATGGGGCAGGGCGAGGCCGCCCGCTCGCTCGGTCTCGGCTATTGGCCGATGCAGGTCCTGATCGTGCTGCCGCAGGCGCTGCGCCTAGTGGTGCCGGCGATCGTCAATACCGCGATCGATCTCTTCAAGGACACCACCTTGGTGTTGATCATCGGGCTCTTCGATCTCCTGGGCATGGTCAATCTGTCGCTCAAGGATTCCGCCTGGCTTGGCATGGCGAGCGAGGGCTTCACCTTCGCGGCCATGGTGTTCTTCGTCTGCTGCCTGTTGATGTCGCTCTATAGCCGCCGGCTGGAGCGCCGCCTGGCGGAGCCCACAAGACGAACCGGTCCGGCGCCGGCTTGAGCGCGCGGATTTCGAAGCACGTCATATTTCGAGCACCGTGTGCCCCCACCCCAACCCTCCCCCAGCTTGCTGGGGGAGGGAGTAGAAGGACGCCGTCTTACTCCCTCCCCCGACGTCTTCGGCGGGGGAGGGCAGGGGAGGGGGCGCACGGCAGCCCAGCTAAACTTATGCTGCGCAATTCTCCGTTAGGACGCCAAGAGCCCGCTTATTGCCTCTGCCTACCGGGATCGGATACAACCCGGCACCCCGTCGCTCTCGACCCTCTGCCCTTTGGAGCCCGTTTGATGGCCGCCTATCAATACATCTATGTGATGAAGGGTCTGACCAAGACCTATCCCGGCGGCCGCGAGGTGTTCAAGGACGTCTGGCTGTCCTTCCTGCCGGGGGCGAAGATCGGCGTGCTCGGGCCCAATGGCGCCGGCAAGTCGACCTTGCTGCGCGTCATGGCCGGGCTCGAGCAGGAGTTCGCCGGCGAGGCCTGGGCCGCGGAGGGTGCGAAGGTCGGCTTCCTGCCGCAGGAGCCCCAGCTCGATTCCACGAAGGACGTGATGGGGAACGTGATCGAGGCCCTGGCGGAGACCAAGGGCCTGCTCGACCGCTTCAACGAGGTGAGCGGCAAGTTCGGCGAGGAGATGAGCGACGAGGAGATGAATGCGCTCATCGCCGAGCAGGCCGAGCTTCAGGAGAAGATCGACGCGGCCAACGGCTGGGAGATCGAACGGACGATCGAGATCGCCATGGACGCCTTGCGCTGCCCCGCGGGCGACACCGATGTCTCGACGCTGTCGGGTGGCGAGCGCCGCCGCGTGGCCTTGTGCAAGCTTCTGCTGCAGCGCCCGGATCTGCTGCTCCTGGACGAGCCGACCAATCACCTCGACGCCGAGTCCGTCGCTTGGCTCCAGCGTCACCTCGCGGACTATCCCGGCACGGTGGTGACGGTGACCCACGACCGCTATTTCCTGGACGAGGTCGCGGGTTGGATCCTCGAGCTCGACCGCGGCCGCGGCATTCCCTACGAGGGCAACTACACCGGCTGGCTCGAGCAGAAGAGGAAGCGCCTGGAGCAGGAAGGCAAGCAGGAGCAGGCGCGGGTGCGCACGCTCGAGCGCGAGCTCGAATGGGTCCGCCAGAGTCCCCGCGCGCGCCAGACCAAGAGCAAGGCGCGGCTGACGGCCTATGAGACGCTCTTGGCCGAGAGCCAGGATAAGCTGAGCGACACCGCGCAGATCATGATCCCGGCCGGGCCCCGTCTTGGCGATTTGGTGCTCGAGGCCGAGCATATGCGCAAAGGCTACGGCAACCGCATGCTGATCGAGGATCTGAGCTTCCGCTTGCCCCGCGGCGGCATCGTTGGCGTCATCGGTCCCAACGGCGCCGGTAAGACCACGCTCTTTCGCATGATCATCGGCCAGGAGAAGGCCGATGGCGGCGACCTGCGCCTCGGTGACACGGTGGTGCTCGGCTATGTCGACCAATCCCGCGACACGCTGGCCCCGAACAAGAGCGTGTGGGAGGAGATCTCCGACGGGCTCGACGAGATCCAGCTCGGCGGCAAGCAGAAGATGCCGAGCCGCGCCTATGTCGGCCTGTTCAACTTCCGCGGCTCCGATCAGCAGAAGAAGGTGGGCCAGCTTTCCGGCGGCGAGCGCAACCGCGTCCATCTCGCCAAGATGCTGAAGTCCGGCGCCAATGTGCTGCTCCTGGACGAACCCACCAACGATCTCGACGTGGATACGCTCCGCGCGCTCGAGGACGGGCTGCTTGAGTTCGCGGGCTGCGCCGTGGTCATCAGCCACGATCGCTGGTTTCTCGATCGGGTGGCGACCCACATGCTCGCCTTCGAAGGCGACAGCCAGGTGGTTTGGTTCGAAGGCAATTACCAGGCCTATGAGGCGGACCGCAAGCGCCGCCTCGGCGCCGAGGCGGACCAGCCGCACCGCATCAAATACAAGCCCTTGACCCGAGCCTGAGCATGGCCCGGCACCTGCCCGAGGTGCGCCTCTTCAGCCTCGAAGAGGGTGCGGCGGCGGCCGTGGGCACGGTGGTGGTGATCGACGTCTTTCGCGCCTTCACCACTGCGGCGGTGGCGCTCGAGCGTGGTGCCATGCGCGTTCTCATGGTCGCGGACATCGACACCGCACTTAGCCTGAGGAGTGCGGGGGCGGTCGATGTCTGCGTCGGCGAGCGTCACGCGGCCAAGCCGTCAGGCTTCGACTTCGGCAATTCGCCGGCGGCCCTCGCCCGGGCCGACTTGACCGGCCGCCGGATCGCGCTCACCACCTCGAACGGCACGCGCGGGCTCATCGCCGCGCGCGGGGCGACACGCCTGTTTGCCGGCGCCTTGGTCAATGCTGGGGCGACGGTCGCGGCCATCCAAGCCGAACGCCCTCGGGTGGTGAGCCTGGTTGCCATGGGAAGCCGCGCCGGCCGCGCCGCCGAGGACGAGCTCTGTGCGCTCTATCTCCGCAGCCGGCTCCTCGGTCTCCACCCGGATTCGGCTTCGGTCGCCGCCGCCATTCGGGCCTTGGTGGCGCCGATCCCCGAAGCCTTGCAGCGGAGCGGGGACTATCCGCCTGAGGATCGCGCCATCGCGCTCGATATCGATTCCGTGCCGATCGCCGCACCGGTCGGGAGCAAAGGCGAGCACCTGGCAGTCGGCCGGCGTTAGACGCCTTCGACGATGAAGAGCCGCCCGGTCGAGGTGGCGAAGCGGAGCCGCAGAATTTCCTGGTAGTCGGGCGAGTGATAGAAGCGCTCGGCCGTCGCCTTGTCGGGGAACTCGATGACGACGACGCGATTGGGCGCGGCACCCTCCAGGCTCACCACGTTGCCGCCGCCGCGGACGATGAAACGGCCGCCGAACTTCGCGATGGCACCGGGAGTCTGCGCCTTGTAGGCCTCATAAGCCTTGGGGTCGGTGACTTCGACCTCGGCGATGACATAGGCGGAAATCGGGGCCTCCTGGGCTCACCCGGCGGACTGCAATTCCTTGGTCTTGCTGCGCAGCGCATCCAGGAGACCGGAGATCTTACCGCCGTTGCGCTGAATGACCGAGGCGAACTCCGAGCGCTGCGTCACGCTGAGGCTCACACCCTCGACCACCACATCGACGATCTTGAAGCCGTTGTCGGTCCGCAACACCCGCCAATCCACCCGGATCGCCTGGGTCTGGCCCTGGCGCAAGATATGGCTTTGCACCAGCACGACCTTGTCGTCCTCGGGCTGGGCGCCCGTCACCTTGAAGCTCTCGCCCTGGTAGTCGGCAAAGCGCTGGGCATAGGTGGTGACGATGAGATCCTCGAACAGCTTCAGATATTCCTGGCGCTCCGGCTCGCTGGCGTCGCGCCAATAGCGGCCGAGCACGAAGCGGGCCATGGCCGGCACATCGAAGCCCTTGGTCAATAGCTCGCGGAACCGCAGATTGCGTGCGGCGGCATCCAGGTCCTTGCCGGTGAGCAGGCGAATCGCATCGTCGCTCAGCTGCTTCACCAGCTTCTGCGCCTCTTCCGGCGATTCGGCGGCGCCGGCCTCGGGACGGAGCCAGGCGGTGAGGATCAATCCTGCGGCAGCGGCGGAGAATATACGTCGTGTGATCATTGCTCGACCGAGGAGGTGGACGTAATGGGCGTATCGCTGGTCAGCGCCGGCGACATCAGCTCGTAGTAGGTCGGCGAGGCTCCGCCCTGCTTCGGGTTGTTCGCACGGATCTGCCCATCGCGATATTGCCTATATAGGCTGCGCATCCCGGCATAGAAGTCGAGGGATTGCGCTTCGAGCTGGTCCAGATCCTTCAGGCTATCCGCCCGGTAGACCACCAGCCGCGAGACCATGTTCGTATAGCCCATCCAGGCGCGGCTATCCGTGCGCGAGATCCAGGTGATGGGATCGAGGAAGGTGTCGACCAGCAAGCCGATGCCGTCGCGCACATTGGAGGGTCCGACGACCGGGATCACCAGATAGGGGCCTTCCTTGGCGCCCCAGCTTGCCAGCGTCAGCCCGAAATCCGCATCGTGCGCCTGCAGGCCACCCTGGGTCGCCGGGTCGCCCAGGCCGAGCGTGATCGTATTCTGCATGAAGCGCTGGGCGGTGATGTCCAAGTGGTGGAAATCGCCCTGCAGCAGGTCATTGGCGAGAACGATCGGGGTGCGGATGTAGTCGAGGAAGTTGCTGACCATCGTCTTGATGACGTCTGGCACGAGGTCGCGGTAGGTCACCGCCAGCGGCCGGATCAAGAAGGTGTCGATCGACTTGTTGAGGACGAAGGTGTTCCGGTTGACCGGCTCGAGCGGATCGTTTTCGCTGTCGTCCTGGGTGGGGCGTGTGGCGCAGCCCGCGAGCAGCGCCAAGGCGAGGAGCGAGGCGAACAGCGGGCACATTCTGCGCAGGGCGATGGGCATGGGTTCAGACTCTTGAGTGGCGGCGGCGAGAGGGACTGGCCGGTTCTTAGGATATTGGCACGCAAACGCAGAAGACATCATTAACGCAATGCTCCGTACGCGACGGACCAGCGCCTGGAGCGCAGACCGGGCCTCGCGCTCGACCGCCCGAGATCCCGTCCGGCATCGATGGTGCCAGGTCGACGAGCGCTTTTGACACGCTTTCTGACCTATCATAGCGCAGGACGAAAACCAAGCCAAACCAAGCCGCTACATCCGTGCCGGGAAGTGCGTGCGGCAGCGCCTGCCCATTGCGTATTGCCGGTTGCGCATATAAGAATATTGTTATATGATTAACTTATAAACTATGGAGCCCAAACGGCAATGAGCCCTGCCCGACACAGCGTCCAATCGGTCTTGGGCGGCCTTCGCGCCGCCGCGGAATCGACGCGGCTCAGGGTTTTGTCGCTGTGCGCCGAGGCCGATCTCACGGTCAGCGATCTAACCCAGGTGCTGGGCCAAAGCCAGCCGCGCGTCTCGCGGCATTTGAAATTGATGTGCGAAGCGGGGCTGCTCGAGCGCAACCAGGAAGGCAGCTGGGCCTTCTTCCGCGTCGCCCGCACCGGCCCGGGGGCGGCGATCGCGACGGCGCTCAACCAGCTCCTGCCGAATGATGACGAGGCGCTTGCCCGCGATCACGCCAGGCTGGAATCGATCCGGCAGGCGCGGGCCGAGGCGGCTTCGGCCTATTTTCGCGCCAACGCGGCCGAGTGGCACCGCATTCGCACGCTCCACGTCGATGATCGAGAGGTCGAGCGGGCGCTGGGCGGTGCCGTGCCGATGCATGGCGTCGACGATTTGCTCGACGTCGGCACCGGCACCGGCCGGATGCTGGAGCTGTTCGGGCCCCGCATCGCCCGCGGGCTCGGCATCGACACCAGCCGCGAGATGCTGGCGCTCGCGCGCGCCAATCTGGACCGGGTCGGCCTGCGGCACTGCGCCGTGCGCCATGGCGACATGTATCACCTGCCGCTGGCCGATCGCTCCTTCGATGCGGTCATCGTCCACCAGGTGCTGCACTACGCCGAGCATCCCGAACGGGTGATCGCCGAGGCGGCGCGCGTGGTCAGGCCCGGCGGTCGTTTGGCCGTGATCGACTTCGCTCCCCACGCGCTGGAGGAGCTGAGGCTGGATCACGCCCACCGGCGGCTGGGCTTTCCCGAGGAGGAAATTGCCGGCTGGCTCGCTGCCGTCGGGCTCGCACCCGAGCCGGCGCGCAATCTCGTGGGCCAACCGCTCACCGTCAGCATCTGGATCGCCAAGCGGCCGGCCGAAACCGTGGCGCTCCGGCGCGTCGGTGCCGGAGGTCGGCCATGACGGCGGTTCCCAAGGTCTCCTTCGAGTTCTTTCCGCCCAAGACCGAAGCGATGGAGCAGCAGCTTTGGACGGCGATCGAACGGCTGGCGCCGTTCCGCCCTCGCTTCGTGTCGGTGACCTACGGGGCCGGAGGCTCGACCCGTGTCCGCACCCACGCGACCGTGCGCCGCATCCTCATGGAGACGCCCCTCACGCCGGCCGCGCATCTCACCTGCGTCGGCGCCTCCAGGGAGGAGATCGCCGCCATCGCCCAGGATTATGCCGAGAGCGGGGTTCGCCACATCGTGGCGCTGCGCGGCGATCCGCCCCCGGGCACCGGCGCCTTCCGCCCGCATCCCGAGGGCTATCTGCATGCGAGCGAGCTGGTGGCCGGCCTGAAGCGTGTCGGCGATTTCGAGATCAGCGTCGGCGCCCATCCCGAGACGCATCCCGAAGCGCGTTCGCCCGCGGCGGATCTGGATGCCCTCAAGCGCAAGATCGACGCCGGCGCCACCAGGGCCATCACCAACTACTTCTTCGAGGCCGACACCTACCTCAGGTTCGTCGAGCGGGCGCGCCATGCCGGGATCGGCGTGCCGATCGTGCCCGGCATCATGCCCGTTACCAATTTCGCGCAGATCGTCAAGTTCAGCGCCGTCTCAGGCGCCAGCGTGCCGGCCTGGATGGCGAAGCTCTATGAAGGCCTCGACGACGATCCGGAGACGCGCCGGCTGGTGGCGGCGACCTCCGCGGCGAAGCTCTGCGAGACGCTGCTCGCGAACGGCGTCGATGAGTTCCACTTCTATACTTTGAACCGCGCGGAGCTGACCCGCGCCCTCTGCCATCTCCTCGGCCTGCGTCCCATCCAGGCGCCGCCGCGCTTGGCCGCCACCGGCACCTAGGGGCATCCTCATGAGCCGCTTTCTCGATGCCTTGCTGGAACGCGTGCTGTTGTGCGACGGCGCCATGGGGAGCCGCGTGCAGGCGCTTGACCTCGATCTCGACCGCGATTTCCAGGGCGCGGAGAACTGCACCGAGATCCTCAATCTGTCGCGGCCCGATCTCGTGCGCGAGATCCATAAAAGCTATCTCGACGCCGGCGCCGACGTCATCCAGACCAACAGCTTCGGCGGCTCGCCGGTGACCTTGGCCGAGTTCCAGCTGGCCGATCAGACCCTCGCCATCAATAAGCGATCCGCCGAGCTGGCGCTGGAGGCGGTCGCCGACTGCAAGGACGGGCGCGAACGCTTCGTGCTGGGCTCGATCGGACCGGGTACGCGCCTGCCGAGCCTGGGACACATCGGCTATCAGGCGCTCGAGGACGCGCTGGCGGTGCAGGCGCGAGGTCTGGTGGAGGGCGGCGTCGATGCGGTGCTGATCGAGACCTGCCAGGACACGCTGCAGATCAAGGCCGCCGTCAATGCCGCCAAACGGGCCCGCGCCGAGCTCGGCCGCGCGGTGCCCCTGCTGGTGCAGGTGACGGTGGAAACCACCGGCACGCTCTTGGTGGGTGCGGACATCGGCGCCGCCGCCACCATCGTTCATGCGCTCGATGTGCCGCTGATGGGCCTCAACTGCGCGACCGGACCGCAGGAGATGGCCGAGCACGTGAAGTGGCTGGGGGAGAATTGGCCGGGTCCGGTCTCGGTGCAGCCCAATGCCGGCCTGCCGGAGCTGGTCGATGGCCGCACTCGCTATCCGCTGTCGCCCCAGGAGCTGGCGGCCTGGCTCGAGCGCTTCGTGGCCGAGGACGGGGTGGCGCTCATCGGCGGCTGCTGCGGCACCACGGCCGAGCATATCGAGGCGCTCGACGCCATGCTGCGCCGACGCGGCGGGACCGAGCGCCGGCCGATGCCGGCGGCGCGCAAGCCCCTGTGGACGCCCGGGGTCGCCTCGCTCTACGGACAAGTGCCGTTTCGCCAGGAAAATGCCTATTTCGCCATCGGCGAGCGCTGCAACGCCAATGGCAGCCGCAAGTTTCGCGACCTGCAGGCTTCCCAGGATTGGGAAGGCTGCGTTGCCATGGCGCGCGAGCAGGTGAAGGAGGGCTCGAACGCTCTCGACATCTGCACCGCCTTCGTCGGCCGCGAGGAGACCGCCGACATGACCGAGATGGTGACGCGGGTGCGCGGCGCGGTGACCGCGCCGCTGGTCATCGACTCCACCGAGCTGCCGGTGCTGGATGCGGCGCTCAAGCTCTATGGCGGCAAGCCGATCATCAACTCGATCAACTTCGAGGATGGCGAGGAGCCGGCGGCAAAGCGCATGGAGCTGGCCCGGCGCTTCGGCACCGGCGTGATCGCGCTCACCATCGATGAGACCGGCATGGCCAAGGATGCCGACGCCAAGGTGGCGCTGGCGCGCCGGCTGGTCGAGTTCGCCTGCGCTCGCCATGGCCTGCCGCGCTCGGACATCATGATCGACCCGCTCACCTTCACCATCTGCACCGGCAACGAGGATGACCGGCTCCTGGGCGTGGCGACCTTGGATGCGATCGAGCGCATTGCCAAGGAGATGCCGGACATCCAGATCCTGCTCGGCCTCTCCAACATCTCCTTCGGCCTCAATCCGCAGCCGCGCCAAGTGTTGAACTCGGTGTTCCTCGACCACGCGATGCGGCGCGGGCTGACGGCGGCGATCGTGCATACGAGCAAGATCATGCCGCTTCACAAGATCCCCGAGGAGGAGCTGCGCACCGCCGAGGATCTCATCTTCGACCGCCGCCGCGAGGGCTACGATCCCCTGCATGCCTTCATCGCGCTCTATGCCGGACGCGGCAAGGAGGTGGTGGCCAAGGCTGCCCGCGCCGCCACCGTCGAGGAGCGGCTGAAGCAGCGCATCATCGACGGCGACCGGGTCGGGCTCGAAGAGGATCTGGCCGACGCGCTCAAGGTCCATAAACCCCTCGACATCATCAACGTCTTCCTCCTCGACGGGATGAAGGTGGTGGGCGAGCTCTTTGGCGCCGGCAAGATGCAGCTTCCCTTCGTGCTGCAATCGGCGGAGACGATGAAGAAGTCGGTCGGCTATCTGGAGCCGTTCATGGAGCGGCTGGAAGGCCAGCACAAAGGTACCGTGGTGCTGGCGACGGTCCGCGGCGACGTGCACGACATCGGCAAGAATCTGGTCGACATCATCCTCACCAACAATGGCTACCGCGTGATCAATCTCGGCATCAAGCAGCCGATCGCCGACATCCTGCGCGCGGCCGAGGAGCACAAGGCGGATGCCATCGGCATGTCCGGCCTGTTGGTCAAATCCACGGTGGTGATGAAGGACAATCTCGTCGAGATGAGCCGGCAAGGCGTGAGCCTGCCGGTGATGCTGGGCGGAGCCGCGCTGACGCGGGGCTACGTCGAGGAGGATTGCATCAAGACCTATGCCTGCGGCCGGGTCGCCTACGCCCGCGATGCCTTCGACGGCCTCGACCTCATGGACAAGGTGGTGAACGGCAATTTCGACCGGCATATCGCCGATCGCCAGACGCTGCGCCAGGACAAGCCGTCGAACAAGAAGCGTCGACTGGGCCAGGCATCCGCCGCCTCTCTGCGCCTGGTGCCCGACGATGCGGCAATCCGCGCCAAGCGCGCCCAGCTCTCGCGCCTGCACCAGGTCCCGGCACCGCCCTTCTGGGGGCCGCGGATGCTGGAGGCCGTGCCGGTCCGCACGCTCTTGCCCTATCTCAACGAGATGACGCTCTATCAATTCCAATGGGGTTTCCGGAAATCCGGCCGCAAGCGCAAGGAATTCCAGAAGTGGGCGGACGCGGAGCTGAAGCCGATCCTGGCGAGGGTGCTGGCGATGGCCGAGGAGCATGAGATCCTGGTCCCCCAGGCCGTCTATGGCTATTGGCGCGCGGCCGCCGAAGGCAACGACCTCATCCTCTTCGAGGAGGATGGCGCCCGCGAGGCGGCGCGCTTCTCGCTCCCGAGACAGGCCGATGGCGACGGGCTCTGCATCGCCGACTATGTGCGCGACGTGACCGACAACGAGCGCGACGTCGTCGGCCTGCAAATCGTGACCATGGGTGCCAGGGCATCGACGATTGCCCGCCAATGGTTCGAGGGCGATCGCTACCAGGACTATCTCTACCTGCATGGGCTGTCGGTCGAGATGGCCGAGGCGATGGCGGAGTATGTGCACAAACGCATCCGCGCCGAGCTCGGCTACGCGGCCGAGGAGAGCCGCGAGCGCGAGGGCCTCTTGAAGCAGGGCTACCGCGGCAGCCGCTACTCCTTCGGCTATCCGGCCTGCCCCAACCTCGCAGACCAGCGCCAGCTCTTGGCGCTGCTCGGCGCCGAGCGGATCGGCGTGGCGCTCAGCGAGGAAGACCAGCTCGATCCCGAGCAATCGACCTCGGCCCTGGTGCTGCTGCATCCTCGAGCCAAGTACTTCTCGGTCTGAGCGAATGAGCGGATCGCGGCTCGTTCCAGGCTCGGCGCTCGGCTCCGACGCGATCGGCTGGATTCGCAGCTTTCTGGGCGACCATCCGGTGCATCGTCTCTATTTCGAATGTGCCCTCGATGCGCTGGCCCAAGACGTGGACAACCGCTTCTTCCTCCTCGATCCCGACCGGCGAGGCCTCGTCCAATCGATAGAGTTCGATCGCCAGGTGATTGCCACGACGGTGGGCGCCCTCAGTCCGCAGGACTTGGCTGCTTCCGTGCCCGAGGCAGCGCCAGGCGAGCTGCATTTGGAAGCTCGCCACGCAAGCGCGCTCGCATCCTATTGCGCCACCCGCATAGAGGAAGTCGATACGCTCCGATACTACCTCCTGGAGGAGGGCGGCAGCGATACGCCCGATCCCTGCTGCCGCCTTCTCGTTAACGACGATCTCGGGCTCGTCAGCGCCTTCTTCGCCGCTCACTATCCGCGCACGATCTTTTCGGCGTGGATGCTGGACGAGCCGTTCCTCGGATTGTTCGAAGATGGCGAGCTGGTGGCGGCCGGCGGCACAGTGTGCCGACACGCCGGCTTAGGCGCCGCCAACATCGGCAACTTCCTCACCCATCCCAGCCGGCGTGGACGCAGCTTGGCGCGCCGTCTGGTCGGCAGCCTGGTCGCCACGCTGCGCCGGCAGGGTATCGCTCGCTTCACGCTCGGCGTGGCCGAGTCCAATCGCAGGGCGTGGCGCGCTTACGAAGCGGCCGGATTCCGGCTCCTCGAAAGCCGCGTGCAGTGGAGCCTCGCTGCACCCTAGAAGCGGCGCACGACATGCCGCGATATTCATCCGGACGCGCCTAAACTTTGCGCAAACCGATCACTTTGCCACCAAATGTGGTGCGGAGAGGGTGCTTAGGTCTTGAAAACGCTTGCCTTATTCGAGGGAACAGCGTAGACCGCTCAACCGCGAAACGGTGGCACAACGAAGAGCCCAACAGGGGGGCTGAACCGGGGGCGAGTACAAGCGTCCGGGAAACGGAATTGGGCGGACGTTAAGAAATTCCGCCGTAGTTCCGCCACCGTCCGTCGTAGTTTCGTCCACTTCGTCTGCCATCATTGTGTCATTCGGCCCGTTCGACACGGGGCTGGTCCAAGATTGTCGGGACCGGCGCTTGCGCCTGCGGGCCGATGGCAACATAAGGAGTGGACACCGGGTGGCCATTGCATTTCGTCGTGTTTCGCCTCGTGGGGAATGGCGATGAGCGCCAGCGTGCTGGTCACCGGCGGTGCCGGATATATCGGGAGCCACGCCTGCAAGGCGCTCTCCCGGGCGGGCTTCCGGCCGATCGTCTACGACAATCTCGTGAACGGCCATGCCGAGGCGGTGCGCTGGGGACCGCTGGTCGAAGGCGATCTAGCCGATGCCGGACGGCTGCGGGCGGTCATGAGCGCCGAGCGCGTGCGCTGCGTCATGCATTTCGCCGCCTATGCCTATGTCGGCGAGTCCATGGAAAAGCCGGCCGACTATTTCCACAACAACGTGGTGAACACGGTCACGCTCCTGGACGCGATGCGTGACGTGGGCGCCGACACCATCGTGTTCTCCTCGACCTGCGCCACCTATGGCAAGCCGAACCGGGTTCCGGTGGTGGAGGAGCATCCGCAGGTTCCCGTCAGCCCTTATGGCGAATCCAAGCTGATGGCCGAGCGGCTGCTCGCCTGGTACGGCCAAGCCTACGGCATCCACCACGCGAATCTGCGCTACTTCAATGCTGCCGGCGCCGATCCCGATGGCGAGATCGGCGAGGACCATAAGCCCGAGACCCATCTCATTCCGCTCGCCATCCAGGCAGCTCTCGGCCAGGGGCCGGCCCTGCAGCTCTTCGGCACGGACTGGCCCACGCCCGACGGCAGCTGCATCCGCGATTTCATCCATGTGAGCGATCTCGCCGATGCCCACGTGCTGGCCTTGCGGCACCTCCTGACCGAAGGCGGCAGCTTCAACGTCAATCTCGGCACCGGCACCGGCCACTCCGTGCATGAGGTGATCCGCACCGTCGAGCGCTTCACTGGCCTCGGCGTTCCCCTGGTTCGCGCGCCGCGCCGTGCCGGCGATCCGCCGGTGCTGGTAGCCGATGCGGGCAAGGCTTTGGGCCTTCTCGGCTGGCGTCCGCTGCGCTCGGATCTCGACTCCATCGTCGAGACGGCGCTTGGCTGGCATTCCCGCCGCGTCGTTCCGCCGCGGGCGGCTGCCGTGCGCTGACTTGAGCATCGGCTAAACCCGCGCGATGAACAGCGCTCTTGCCTATCAACCCGTCGATCGCCCGCAAGCGGCGGTCGGCGGGCGGATCACCGTGCACGGAAAATTCTTCTTCCGCGGCGCCGAGAAGCACTACCTCAAAGGCGTGACCTACGGGCCTTTCGGGCCCGGTAGCCATGGCGCCCAGGTGCCGGAGCGCCCGATGGTGGAGCGCGACCTGGCGCTGATGGCCGATCTTGGCGTCAACACCGTGCGCGTCTTCACCACGCCGCCCGGCTGGTTCCTCGACCGCTGCGAGGCTTGGGGAATGAGCGCGCTCGTCGGCATTCCCTGGACGCAGCATGTGGCCTTTCTCGACGATGCCGAGGAGAAGCGGCGCATCCGCGAGGCGATCGGCGCCGGGGTCCGGGCCAATGCCGGCCACAAGGCGATCTTGGGATACCTCGTCGGCAACGAAATCTCGCCCGACATCGTGCGCTGGCATGGGCCCGAGAAGATCCGCGGCTTCCTCAAGGATCTCTCCTCGGTCGCCAAGGACATCGATTCCGATGCCCTCGTCAGCTACGCCAACTATCCCTCAACCGAATATCTCAACCTCGACTTCGCCGACTTTCTTGCCTTCAACGTCTATCTGCACCGCGAGGCGGATTTCCGCAGCTACCTCATGCGGCTGCACAACCTGGCGGTGGATCGGCCGGTGGTGCTGACCGAGTTCGGCATGGATTCCATGCGCGAGGGTGCGGCCCTGCAGGCCGAGACCCTGCGCTGGCAGATCGCGGCTGCCTACGAGCTCGGCGCCGCCGGCACCTGCATCTTCTCCTGGACCGACGAGTGGTTCACCGGCGGCTATGTCATCGAAGACTGGGCCTTCGGGCTGGTCACCCGCGAGCGGGCGCCGAAGCCGTCCTTCCACGCGGTGCAGTCGGTATACAAGACCGCGCTGCCGCCGCGCCTGCCGCGCTATCCCAAGGTCTCGGTGGTGATCTGCTCCTACAACGCCGAGCGCACCATGGACCAGTGCCTGGCCTCGTTCGAGCACCTCAATTATCCGAATTTCGAGGTGATCGTCGTCAACGATGGCTCCAAGGATCGCACCCTCGAGATCTCCGAGCGCTACGCCAAGAAATACCCGTTCCTGCAGATCGTCAGCCAGGAGAACAAAGGCCTCAGTGCTGCGCGCAATGTCGGCATGGAGCACTCGACCGGCGAGATCGTCGCCTACACCGACTCGGACTGCGTCGTTGATCCGGATTGGCTGACATATCTCGTCGCCAAGATGCTGTCCTCCAGCCTGGCCGCCGTCGGCGGACCGAATTTTCCTCCGCCCGAGGAGGAACTGGTGCCCGCCGCGGTCGCCGTCTCGCCCGGCGGTCCCACCCATGTGCTCCTGTCGGACGACGTGGCCGAGCACATCGCCGGCTGCAACATGGCCTTTCGCCGCGATTTACTGACCGAGATCGGCGGCTTCGATCCGTTGTTCCGGGCGGCCGGCGACGATGTCGATTTGTGCTGGCGCCTGCAGTTCGCCGGCTACACCATCGGCTTCAGCCCGGCGGCGGTGGTCTGGCATTTCCGGCGCAACACGGTCGGTGCCTATATCGGCCAGCAGCGCGGCTACGGCAAGGCCGAGGCCCTCGTCTACGCGAAGCACCCCTTTCGCTTCAATCTCTTCGGCCAGGCGCGCTGGCTTGGGCGCATCTACGGCGACCTGTCCGCCTCGCTGCTCATCTCCAGGCGGCCCTTGATCTATGCGGGCGTGTTCGGCCGCGGGCTGTTTCAAACGCTGTACGAGCCGCCGTCTTCGATCGCCGCCTTCCTGCCCTTGACCCTCGAATGGAACGTGATTGCCTGGCCGCTGGCGGCCGCGGCACTCCTCTTCGGCGGCTCCATGTGGTTCGGGCTGATACCGCTCCTCCTGTCCTTCGCCATCGCCATCGCCGGCAGCCTGCGCGCGCCGATCGAGCCGCGCTTCCGGGGGCTTCGCGCGCGCGCCCTGGTGGCGCTCCTCATCTATCTCGGCCCCCTGGTCCGCGGCTGGGAGCGCTTGAAGTGGCGGATCAAGGGGCTGACCGAGGTCGAGCCGATCCAATACGCCCCGCCGCGCCAGCAGGTGCAATGGCACCTTCCCGATCGCGCCTTCACCTTGAGCTACTGGAACGAGGTTGGCATCGAGAAGGAGGCGCTGCTCAACGGCATCTACAGCTTCCTCACCCCGCGCAAATACTTCGTCATCATCGACCAGGGCTGGAGCAACTGGGATCTTAAGGTGAGCCGCGGCCTGTGGGCGCGATCGGAGATCAAGGTAGTGGGCGAGAATCACGGCGGATCGAAGCGGCTCCTCAGGGTACGCTGCGCGCTCCGGCTGTCGCGGCTGTCGGCCTTGGCGCTCCGCTCCTATGCGGGCCTGGCGGCCGCCTGCTTCCTCTTCGATTGGAACATGCTGGCGATCATGGCGGTGGCGGTCGGCCTGATGAATTCCGGCTTCGTCGTCTACGAGACCGTGCGGCTCGGCCGCGTGCTGCACCGGGTGATCGAGATCGTCGCCGGGCGCGAGCAGCTCATTTCCATCTCGGACCGCCCGAACGCCGCATCGTGACGCGGACGGTTGGGAGCGACGTCAGCGCGTCATGAGCACCTTTCGCAAGGTTCTGCCCTATCTCCGGCCTTATCGCTGGCTGTTCCTGCTCAGCATATTCCAGATGCTGGCGATCACCGCGACCGAGCTCTTGAAGCCCTGGCCCTTGAAGGTCGTGGTCGACAACGTGCTGGGCCGCACGCCGATCGGGCTAGCGATCCTCGAGGATTGGTCGCCGACGTCCCTTCTCCTCGCCGCCGTGGCCACCACGGTCGCCGTGCAGGCGCTGATCGGGCTCATCAGCATGTGGAGCAACTACGTCTCCATCGGCATCGGCCAGAGCATGGTGAACGACATCCGCGGCGACCTCTACGGCCATCTGCAGCGGCTGTCGCTGTTGTTCCATAGCCGCCAGCGGCTGGGCGACCTCATGTACCGCATCACCGCCGACACCTATGCGGTGCAGACCTTGATGCTGAACGGCGTGCTCCCGGTCCTCCAGGCGGCGACGTTGCTCGCTGGCATGTTCCTGGTGATGTGGGGCATGGATCCGAGCCTGACCTTGCTCGCCATCGTCGTCTGCCCGATCCTCTACCTCGTCATCCATCTCCTCGATCGGCCGATCGTCGAGGCGGCCGAGGCGATGAAGCGCCACGAGGCGGCGGTCTACTCGGTCGTGCAATGGGCGATGGGCGCCATCAAGGTGGTGCAGGCCTTCGGCAAGGAGGAGGAGGAGCGCAAGCGCTTCCTGGCCGCGAGCCGCGCCAGCATGGATGCCAATCTCCGCCTATATAATTGGCAGACTGCCTATTCCGCGATCGTCAACACCATCATCGCGTTCGGCACCGCGCTCGTGCTCTATGCCGGGGCCGAGGCGGTGTTGGGCGGCCGGCTGAGCCTCGGCCAGCTCCTGGTGTTTGTCACCTACCTCGCCTCGCTCTATGGGCCCATCAACACCATGAGCCAGACCTGGGGGCAGATCCAGGGTGCCCGCATCGGCGCCCGCCGGGTCTTCGAGCTCCTCGATGTCGAGCCCGACCTCAAGGACGGCGTCCGGCTCTTGGCCGCCAATGCCCTCGCCGGGCGCGTTACCTGGCGCGGCGTCGCCTTCCACTACCACGCTGATGTCTCGGTCTTGCGCGCGATCGATCTCGACGTGGCGCCGGGCGAGCGGATCGCCGTGGTCGGGCCGACCGGTGCGGGCAAGTCGACGATGCTGGGCATGCTGCCGCGGTTTTTCGACCCGACCTCCGGCGCCATCGAGATCGACGGCATCGACATTCGCGAATTCCAGCTCAAGGATTTGCGCCGCCAGGTGGCGATGGTGCTGCAGCCGCCGCTGATCTTTCCCCTCTCGATCCGCGACAACATCGCCTATGGAAGGCCGGAGGCGAGCCAGGCCGAGATCGAAGCAGCCGCCCGTCTGGCGCGGATCGATCAGATGATCGGACGGCTGCCGCAGGGCTATGACACGCAGGTGGGAGAGGGCGGCGCGACCTTGTCGGAGGGCGAGAAGCAGCGGCTCACCATCGCCCGGGCGATTCTCATGGATGCGCGCTTCCTGATCCTGGACGAGCCTACATCCTCGCTCGATGCCGAGACCGAAGCCCAGGTGATGGCCGGCCTCGCCGCGCTCACCAGCCGCCGTACCACCTTCACCATCGCCCACCGGCTGTCGACCGTGGTCAATGCCGATCGCATCGTCGTCTTGCGCGACGGCATCATCGTCGAGAGCGGTCCCTTCGCCGAGCTGATTCGTCGCAACGGCGCCTTCGCGCAGCTCTACCGCACGCAATTCCAGGAGCGGGACAAGCAAGCTGCACCGCCCGCCTGAGCCGCACCCTGGTTGGCATGGCGCTTGCGATATAGTTCGGTCATGGATGCCCTTTCGGCCAGTCCCCCGGCCTCGATCGGCCACAATGGCGGCCCGCCCATCGAAGAGCCGCCCGGCCCGAGCGACTGGAACTACTATTGCTGGAAGCGCGCGCATCGCCGGGCGTGGAAGAATCCCGGCCATGAAATCATGATGCGCCGCTTGAAGCGGGCCGAGGAGCTCGGCATGACCTACAAGGAATACACCGCGATCATCCTGGATCGCGGAGTTTATCTCTGAGACTGGCGGAAGCCGACCCTCATCCTCCCGCGCGTTGCGCGGGCCCCTCCCTCTCCCGCATCGCGGGCGAGGGGCTAAGGCGGCCTACATTGAGCCCCTCGCCCGCACTGCGGGAGAGGGTGCCGAGCGAAGCGAGGCGGGTGAGGGTCCTTGCTCCGGGCACGTAGAGTCCAGGTCGCTAAGGCAGCAGCGGCAATTCGCGCCATCTTGCGCTGTCGGCCATCGCCCGATCCGGCGCCAGGCCGGAGAGCGACATCCAGCGCGAGCGATACCAGGCGGTCGCCGCCAGCTCAAGCCTGAGCCGCGGTTCGGAGGGTGGTCCGGCAAGACCGATCGCCGACCAGGGGATGGTGAGCTCGGTGGTGACGCGCGGTTGGTCGGCGCCGAAGTAGCTGGTCTCCGCACCCTCGACGCTCCGGCAGACGGCACCGTCCCACAGGCATAGCTCGACGCGCATCTCGATCCAGCCTTTCCCGGCCGCCGCGCGCGGCGGCACGGCGAAGAGCGAGAACCGGCGCGGTCCGGCACCGCCATCGATGCCGAGATCGATGCGCATGCTCTCGCTCCGCGGGAACGATCCGGCGTAGTCCAGGAGCTGCAGGTCATAGTAGTCCATGCCGATGAAGGCGAGCGACAGGCCCTTGGCCCCCCAGGCGAGATAGGCTTCGCCGAACGGCACCTCGCCCGGCGGGGAGAGCAGCCTCGGCAACAAGGCGCGCTCCTTCGGCCATTCCGTCAGCACCCCGTCGCCGACGACGATCTCGGCCCTGGGAATGCCGTGGAACTCGTGCGGCGCCTTGCGACCGGCCTCGGCGTGGAGCGCCGGCAGCTCGCTATTGGCCTGGCTCAGCGCTTGGGTCAGCTCCCCGTAGGCGTGGTCGTCATTGTCGACGAGGCCGAAATTATAATCCTCGCCGTCATTGCGACCGCCATAGGGATCGTCGTGATACTGGAACCAATGGAGCCCGAGGAGGTTCGGGAGGCGCGCGAAGCGTCGCGTTGCCGCTGCCGCGCCGGCGGCGCGCTCTTTCTGGGTTGCCACGGTCATGAGATGGCCGCTGTTGACGTTGCCCGAGCGGTTTTCCCGTGCGGCGAAGAACCATTCGGAGACCATGAAGGGCCGGCCCGCTGACAAGGCGTCGAGACCGTCGAAGAAGTAATGCGCCAGCCAGCCGTCGGGGCTGTCGAGGTTGTAGTTGGTGGCGATCGCGTCGACCCAGGGCGCCATGGCGGCGACCGCCTCCGGGTCGTAGTAGATCGGCAGCCGATCGCCGAAGAACAGCGCCTCCGGGTCGGCGGCCCGGATCGCCTCCGCGGCCAAGCGGTAGTAGCGCTCCGTCACCTCGCGGGTCCAGCGCCTAACGAAGCCGATGCCGCCGCCGCCGGGCTTGAGCCCGACCGGCTCTCCCTCGCTCACCAGGAGTTCGCCGAAGGAGGCGATGCCGGGGGGTGGCAGAAAATCCTCGGCAAAGCGCTTCCAGTCGCCGCGGTAGTGCTCGACCAGGCGCTCGATCAGTCGCTGCTTGGTCAAGCTCCGGGGGGGCTCCTGGATGTAGAAGGTGAACAAGGTGCCGCGCCACCAGCCGACCTCGTTGTCGGAGAAGTAGCCGATCCTCAGCCGGTTGCCGCGGTAGGGAGCGACCAGCCGCTCGGCCAGCCGCCGCATCCTGAGCTCGGTCTCCGGCGCGAACGGATCGAACCAGTGGAAGCGCGCGAGCCGGCCCAGCTCCAGGTTGACGAGGAAGGGCATCTTCAACAGTTCCGGCCCGAGCGACCAGCCGCCGCTGGTGTTGAAGCCCCAGCCCTGGAGCTGCCGGCGCGCCCGCTCGGCCCAGGCCGGCAAGGATGGATCGGTCCGTCGCCAGTCATAGTGGCGTCCGCCCTCGCCGTAGACGACGCCGCCATCGACGACGTTGACGCCGAGGGAGAAGAAGCGCTCGCCGCAGGGAGTCGTGAGCCAAAAGGCCGCATGATCGCGCTCGATGCTCCAGCGGCTCGACGGCGCTTGGGCGATGTCGGGACAGCCGGAAGCGGCCTCGGCCGGCATCGGCGCGAGGAGGAGGAAGGCAAGACGCGCCAGGCGGCAGAGCGAGCGAGTCATGTTGCGGCCGGCGATACTGCCCGATGGCGCCCGCTCTGTCCAAGAGTTGACCTGAGGGGGCGGCGACTTCGTGCCGCTGGGACCGCTATTTCACCCGCTGCGCGTAGCTGAGGGCGCGGCGCTGCCAGTCGATGAGGCCGACGGCGCGGTAGAGGCGCGCGGAGAAGCTGAGCATGGCGGCCGAGGTGGCGCTGTCGAGCTCGATCGAGGAGACGCCCAGCATCACCAGTACGTCCGCCTCGCCGACGCGATCGCCCACCTGCTGATAGAGGACGCGGGCCTCGGCATAGGCTTCCCTGGCGCGCACCAGCTGGCCGCGGACCATTTCGAGGTCGCCGATGGCGCGCATCGCCTTGGCCTCGCCCGTCTGGTCGCCGAGCTTGGCCAAGAGCGCGCGCGCATGGGTGAAGGTGACGCGCGCCACGTCATAGCTTTCCATCATGACGTCGAGCTGGCCGAGATCGAGCAGCGCCTGCACCTGCTCGCGCTGGCCGCCCAGCGTGCGATAGAGAATGTAGGCCTGGCGCAACAGATCGCGGGCTTGCCGCGCCTTGCCCTGCTGGCGCTCGATATGGCCGATGCCTTTCAGTCCGTCGGCGCCGAGCCCGGGATCCTCGACCGCGCGCGACAGGGCGCGCGCCTTCTCGTAGTGGTTGCGCGCCTCGGAGAAATGTCCGAGCAGCCGCTCCATCTCGCCGAGCCCGATATTGACCCGGCCTTCGCTCGCCTTGTCGCTCGCCTCGACGAAGAGGTTGGCCGCCTGCGTGCCCGACAGGCGCGCGCTGTCGAACCGGGAAAGTGCCCGCTTCAGGTCGCCGCGCCCGGACAAGAGATCGCCCTCGCCGATGCGCCTGCCGGCGGTCTTGAACAGCTCGACCGCGGCCATCGCCATTTCCTTGGCCCCGGCGACGCGCTCCATGAGGCGCATCATCTCGGACAGCGCCTGGCGCACCACCGCCTCGCCCAAGGGATCGCTCACGGTCTTGTAGATGGTGAGCGCCCGTTCGTAGCGGTTGAACGCCTCGCCCGTATCCCGGCGCTGCCGGTTCATGTCGCCATGGCACACCAGCGCATGCGCCTCGCCCAAGCGGTCGCCGGACTGGCTGAAGGCGAAGCGGGCGAAATCGAAGCTGGTGGCGGCCTCCTCGGGGCTGCCGAGCTTGAGCGACATCTCGCCGGCGCCGAGCGCTGCCTCGCCCTCGCCGAAGCGGTCGCCTTCGCGGGCGAAGAGATCGCGCGCGGTCTCGAAGTTCGCCCGGGCGGTATCGTGGGTGTTGCGTTTGGCCAGGAGCGAGCCCAGGCGGAGGAGGGCCTTCGCTTGCTCGCGGGGGTCCTTGGCCTCTTCGAAGATTTCATGCGCGCGGGTGTAGCGCTCGAGGGCGGTGTCGAGCTGGCCCATGGCCTCTTCCGCCTCGCCCTCGCCGAGCACGGCAAGACCGCGGCCGCGCTGATCCTTGACCTCCTGAAACAGGGCCCCGGCCTCGTCGTAGAGCTTGCGGGCATCGGCAAGGCGGCCCGACAGGCGCATGCCTTCGGCCTGCACCCACAGGCGGCCGGCGGCCGCCCCCGGCCCCTTCGAGGCGCCGGCCTGGAAGGAGGAAAGGCCGCCCTGGCGGCGGATCCGCCGCGAGGCGATCATGTCGATGGTGACCGCGAAAACGGTCAGGAGGCCGCTGGCACCCATCAGGAAGTACTGGAAGTTCGGATTCTGGCCGAGGGTGTAGACATAAGCGAAGGCGGCGGTCATCGCGCCGCCAACGAAGATCAGCCCGCGACGACGCCAAGCGCCGGTGCCCCTCGTGGCGGCGAGCGATGTCGACGGGGCGGAGCGGATTCGCGTGCTCACGCGCGGGCGGTGGTTCTTGCCGGCTTGGACGGCATATTCGTTCGTTTCCCCCTGGCTCGCCGTCCTTGCCGCCGACCCACAGGACTGCCGCCTCGGCGAGCCGGCGATGGACCGGTTTCAACGGGGCGGGCAGCAGAAGGATCGGCAACTGCCCGACGGCGAGAAATGACAGAATATCATACTCCGCCGCCTCGCCGCGCGCGCCAAGGAGAAGCGCCGGGGTGCGGTTGCCGCGCATCGGCATGACGGTGGCGACTGGCCTGGCGCGGAGCCCATCGGCTTTCGCCGACCCGGCCAATTTCGGCTAAGCTTTCGCCCATGCATGGCGATGGCGACGATCTCTTGCGGCTGCATGAGGAGCGGGTGCGTCCGGAATGGATCGACGCCAACGGCCATATGAACGTCGCCTACTATGTGTTGGCCTTCGACAACGCCACCGACACGGTTTTCAACCATCTCGGCATCGGCACGGCCCATCGCCAGCGGACCTCCCAGGCGGTCTTCGTGCTCGAAGCCCATGTCACCTATGAGCGCGAGCTGAAGGCGGGCGATCCCATGCGGTTCACCACGCAGCTTCTGGGTGTGGACCAGAAGCGACTGCACTTCTTTCATGCCATGTACCATGCCGAGGCGGGGTTTCTCGCCGCCACCAACGAAGTTCTCGGCCTCCATGTCGATCTCCTCCAGCGCCGCAGCCAGCCCTTTCCGGAGCCGGCGCTGGGGCGGCTCAGACAATTGGCAGACCGCCATGCAAGGCTCCCCCGACCGCCCCAGGCCGGGCGCGTCATCGCCCTGAAAAAGCCGGGCATCGGCACCGCCGCCTGATCGGCTTGTTTGATGGGTCCGGGGCCTATGCTAATGGTAGCCGGACGCGGCTCACGGGGGTTGGGTGCGGCACGATCGACCCGAGCAGGTAGCGGAAACGGCACGCTCTGCCCTGGCCAAGATGGGCGAGCTCGGCGTCGCCCCCACGCCGCAGAATTTCGCGCTTTGGTATCTCTATGCGAGCCGGCAGCGGCCGGAGCTGGGGCAGGCGCTGGATGCGCTCATCGCCGTCAAGCGCCCGATCGACGAGGCAACCTTAGCCGAGCTGTATCAGCGCTTTCTCGGTCACGATGGTCTCACCGTCGCCGCGGCGGGCGAGGACATGGAGGCGGTCCTGGTCCGCCTGCTCGATCAGGTCGATGCCTTCGGACGCCACAGCGCCAGCTATAGCGGCACGCTTGCCCAAGCCGGCGGCGCGCTCGCCGAGGGCATCGCCGACCTGGCGCTGAAGGCGATGGTGAGCCGGCTTTTGGCCGAGACGCATCGGGTGGAAGAGGTCAATCGCACGCTGCAGGGCGAGCTCGAGCACTCGGCGCGCGAGGTCAAGCGGCTGCGCAAGCGGCTGGAGCACGTCCAGGTCGCGGCCGAGACCGATCCCTTGACCGGTGTGGCCAATCGCAAGCGTTTCGATCATCGCTTGAAGGAAGCGGCGCGCACGGCCGTCGAGCTGGGGCAGCCGCTCTCGCTGCTCATGGTCGACATCGACCAGTTCCGGCAGTTCAACGAGGTCCACGGCCATCAGCTGGCGGACGAAGTGCTGAAGCTGGTTGCGCGCACCGTGCATGACAGCGTGCGGCCGAGCGACACCGCGGCGCGTTACGGCGGCGACGAATTCGCCGTCATCCTGCCCAAGGCCACGCACGAGCAGGCCATCAACGTCGGCGAGCGCATCCGCGGCGCCATCGCGTCGCGCAAGATCACGGTCAGAAACACCGGCACCGTCATCGGCAGCATCACGCTCTCGATCGGCGTCGGTACCTTGAAGCCGGGCGAGCCGATGGAGGACCTGATCAAGCGTGCCGATGAGGCGCTCTACGCCTCCAAGCGCGGCGGCCGCAATCGCGTCTCCGGAGGGGGTGCAGCAGCAGGCCTCGTCCAGGAGGTCGCCGCGGCGGATCCGCCCGTCGCTCAAAAAGGCGCCCGCGCCGGCTGATTCGGCTGGGCCGTCTCAGAGCTTATCGAAGGGCGAGGCACGCGTAGCCGGCATCCAGCGCGTTGTCTCTTGTACGAGTCTAGGGCACCGGCGAAAACGCGACACCGCTTCCTCGGCACCTTATATTGAGCCCAGCATGTCGGATGAGTTCGCCCCCTTAGAAACACCGCAGTCCAACGGCCCGCTGCCCTATTTGGCCGGGCTCAACCAGGCGCAGATCCACGCGGTCGAGGCGCAGGACGGCCCGGTCCTGGTCCTGGCCGGCGCCGGCACCGGCAAGACCCGCGTGCTGACGGCCAGGCTCGCTCATCTGCTTGCCTCCGGTCGCGCGCGTCCGTGGAACATCCTCGCGGTCACCTTCACCAACAAGGCGGCGCGCGAGATGAAGCAGCGGGTGGCCGCCATGATCGGCCCGGCGGTCGAGCAGGTGTGGCTCGGCACGTTCCATGCGCTGTGCACGCGCATCCTCCGCCGGCATGCGGAGCTGGCCGGGCTCAGGTCCAACTTCACCATCCTCGATTCCGACGACCAGATCCGGCTCTTGAAGCAGCTCATCGCCGCCCACAACATCGATGACAAGCGATGGCCGGCCAGGGTCGTCTTGGGCGTGATCCAGCGCTGGAAAGACAAGGCGCTCACCCCCGACCGGGTGCCCACGGAGGAAGCGGGGGAGATCGCCGGCGGCCGCGCGGTCGCGCTCTACCGCGCCTATCAGGAGCGCCTGAGGACGCTGAACGCCGCCGATTTCGGCGACCTGATCTTGCACACGGTGACGCTGTTTCAGACCCAGGTCGAGGTGCTGCGGAGCTATCAGCAGCAATTCCGC
Organism: Pseudomonadota bacterium; assembly: GCA_016195085.1. Taxonomy (NCBI): domain Bacteria; kingdom Pseudomonadati; phylum Pseudomonadota; species Pseudomonadota bacterium. Next base: position 49,589 of record JACQAG010000034.1, read on the forward strand.
TACATCCTGGTCGACGAATACCAGGACACCAATGTCGCGCAATATCTCTGGCTGAGACTCTTGGCTCAAGGCCATCGCAACCTTTGCTGCGTCGGCGACGAGGATCAGTCGATCTATGGCTGGCGTGGTGCCGAGATCGGCAACATTCTCCGCTTCGAGCACGATTTCCCCGGCGCCCGCGTGATCCGGCTCGAGCAGAATTATCGCTCGACCCCGCACATCCTGGCCGCGGCAGCGGGACTGATCGCCCACAACCAGAGCCGGCTCGGCAAGACCTTGTGGACCGCGTCCAACGAGGGCGAGAAGGTGCGCGTGCAGGGCGTGTGGGACGGCGAGGAGGAGGCGCGCGCGGTGGGCGAGGAGATCGAGGCCCTCCAGCGCCGGGGCGAGCGGCTCGCCGAGATGGCGATCCTGGTGCGCGCCGGCTTCCAGACCCGGGAATTCGAAGAGCGCTTCATCAGCCTGGGCCTCGCCTACAAGGTGATCGGGGGCCTGCGCTTCTACGAGCGCCAGGAGATTCGCGACGCGCTCGCCTATCTGCGCGTGGTGGCGCAGCCCGACGACGATCTCGCCTTCGAGCGCATCGTCAACGTGCCGAAGCGCGGCATCGGCGATGCGAGCTTGAGCGCGCTCCACAAGACCGCCCGCGCGCAAGGGGTCTCGCTCACCCGCGCGACGCGGGCCCTGATCGCGACCGACGAGCTGAAGCCCCAGGCGCGCCGCACCTTGGCCGCGCTCATCCAGGACTTCGATCGCTGGCGCAAGCTGGCCGAGGGCATGCCGGGCCCGGAGCTGGCGGGAATCGTCTTGGACGAATCCGGCTATACCGGCATGTGGCAGGCGGACAAGTCGATCGAGGCGCCCGGCCGCCTGGAGAATTTGAAAGAGTTCGTGCGCGCGATCGAGGCGTTCGACAGCCTCACCGGCTTTCTCGAGCATGTGGCGCTGGTGGTGGAGAACGCCGAGGCGGTCGATGGCGATCAGGTCTCAATGATGACCCTGCACAGCGCCAAGGGCCTGGAGTTCGACACGGTGTTCCTGCCGGGCTGGGAGGAGGGGCTGTTCCCGCATCCCCGGTCCTTGGACGAGAACGGCGAGAAGGGGCTCGAGGAGGAGCGGCGGCTTGCCTATGTCGGCCTCACCCGCGCCCGCCACCGCGCGCTCATCAGCCACGCCGCCAATCGCCGCGTGCACAATCTCTGGCAATCCAGCATCCCATCCCGCTTCGTCGGCGAGATGCCTGCTGCCTCGCTCGACTATCTGAGCGAGCCCGGCCTCTACTCCGGCGCCGGCCACGGTCTCTTTGGCCTCGGCGAGGAGGCCTGGGGCGCCAGGGCCGGGAGCGGGATCGCAGTTGCGAGCGGCCGCCAGAATTGGGGCCGCCATTACGGTGCCGCACCGCTCATCGAAGCCGATGCCCGCGTGTTCGGCTCCGAGTCGGCGAAGCCCAGCTACGCCGCCGGCATGCGCGTGTTCCACCAGAAATTCGGCTACGGCACGGTCGAGACCGTCACCGGCGACAAGCTCGAGGTCGCCTTCGACCATGCTGGCCGGAAGAAGGTGATCGACAGCTTCGTCGCCAAGGCGTGAGCCGCGGGACAGCGCGTGCCCCCACCCCGACCCTCCCCCGCCTAACGGCGAGGGAGGGAGTGATGATGCGCTTTCACCCCCTCCCCCACGCTTGCGTGGGGGAGGGGCGGGGTGGGGGCAAAGGCGCTGGCCGGCTGGTGGTCTGGAGGCCTTACGAAGCAGGCTTCTGGGTGGTATCGCCGGGCTTCGTGGTCTTGTGGGTCTTCGCATGGGCCGTGGTCGCCGGCCTTTTCGCCTTGGCGGTGGCGCTCTTGCTCGTGGACTTCGCCTTGCGTGCATCTGCTTTGCTGGGCTGCGAGGGTTGCGCCGGAGCGGTCGCGCTGGGGGCGCTCTGCGGGACGGCCGCGGGCGGGCTGGCCGTCTGCGCCAGCGCCGGCAAGGCAGCGAGGCTCAGCGACACGGCGAGGACGACGGGTTTCAGCATGGGTCTTCTCACTTCCGAAGGTGCGTGGGCTGCCGGATTGGCGTCCCTTGACGCCATCAAAGCTAGGAGCGCTTTCCGGCGGATCCGTGGCAGCTTCAGGCCGAGCCCAGGGCATTGTCGTGACCGAATGGACGCGCGAACGATGAGGCGGTCCCTGACGCCAGGGCGCGGTTTTGCCGCCAACCCCAGCCGATGACCGGCCCCCGCGGCAGCGTCATCGCCGGCTGGCGCATCGAATTCGAGGTGCCGGAACGGGCATTGGCGGTGTTTGCCGCCGCCCTCGACGGGCTGGCCGAGGCGGTGGCTACGGTCGAGGTCGCCGGGTCTTGCGCCTGGCGGGTGGAGGCCTTCGCCAACCAGGCGCCCGACCCCGCCGGGCTGGCACTGGCCCTCGAGCTGGCGGCGGCGGCCTCGGGACTGCCGGTTCCCGCCCCCAGCATCCATGCCGTGCCGGCGATCGATTGGGTCGCGGCCAACTACCGCGAGTTCCCGCCGGTCCAGGCCGGCCGCTATTTCATTCACGGCTCCCATTGGCGGGGATCGTCGCCGCCCGGCAGCATCCAGCTCCGCATCGATGCGGCGACCGCCTTCGGCTCGGGCGAGCATGCGACCACGCGGGGCTGTCTCCTCGCCCTTGATCGCCTGCAGCGCCGGCTGCGGCTGCGGCACGTGCTCGATCTCGGCTGCGGCACCGGAATCCTCGGCCTCGCCGCCGCCCGGACCTGGCATTGTCCGACGCTCGGCGTCGACATCGACCCGGTCGCCGTCAAGGTGGCAGGCGCCAATGCCCGAGCGAATGGCCTCGCCCGCTGGGTTCGCATGGCCGTGAGCCGAGGCTTCGCCAACCCGGCGATCCGGCGCCGAGGGCCTTACGACCTCATTCTCGCCAATGTGCTGGCCCGACCGCTGATGCGCCTCGCCCGGCCGCTCGCCCGGCGCCTGGCCCCGGGCGGCCATGCCGTGCTTTCGGGCCTGCTTGCCTCCCAGGAGCGCCAGGTGCTTGCGGCCCAGCGCATGCAGGGCCTCACCTTGCAAACACGGATCGCAATCGACGGCTGGCACACCCTCGTCGTCCGCCGCGCGCCCCGCCGGCTCAGGGCCGATTGATCGTCCCCAAAAAGCAGAACGGCGGCCCTTTCGAGGCCGCCGTTCCGATCCGCGCTGGAGGGCGCTGACGCTTACGCCGCCTTGTAGGGGCGGTTGTAGTTGGCCGGCCGGCCGATGAAGGGCTCGCTGGTTTGCGCGCCGATATCGACCATGCTCGCATCGTGGGAGCGGCTCGGCAGCTGGCCGAACTCGGCGGCGGCCTGGATCTCACCGCGGTTGAGGCCGATATCGGCCAGCATGCGGTCATCCAAGCGCACCAGCTCGGCATAGGTCGCCCGGCGCTCGCGCCAAGCGGCGACGCGGCGGGCCAAGCGCCCGACCACGCGCCCGAACGTCGACAGCGCGGCTGCGAGATTCTCGTCCCGCAGCTGGCGTGCCTCGCGCTCGATGGCAAGGTGGTCGATCCGGCTGGCCTCTGTAGAAGTCGCGGACCGACCCATCCACCCAAACTGGGTAATTCCGTAATCATTCATGGGTTCGGTTCCTTTGTAGGGTCTTACAACTCGTGTGAACGCCGGAGACACCAGCGCCCCCCGTAAATAGGCGTTCCAAGCCCGGTTGTTCAGCCGATTTATTGCATTGCAGCATTGCCGTAACCGCATGACCCCCTTGGAATTTGTGGCGAATTCTGGGCATAGGCTTGCCACCCCGCCACCGCCGCCTTAGGTTCCTCGGGGCGGCCCGGAAAGGCTGCGAGGGCGCCCCCTGCAACCCCTCCCAGCCTCGATCAAGGAGCATTGAGCGTGTCGATGCGGCGGAGCGCGTATAAGGGGGACGCGGGCTTGAGCGGGCTCCTCGCCAAGCAGGGCCTTTCCCCGGCGGTCTCATCCATCCGCGACCTGCTGGCCGGAGTGGCGGCCTCGGCGTTGCCAGAGACGGACGATTCCTGGCTGGCGCTCATCGGCGCCGATTTATCGCCGGACCTGGTGGCCGAGCTCCGGGCGCTCAAGGCGGAGATCGCCGCCTCTGGCGCCACCCGGGGCGCCCCCGGAGCGGCGCCGGCGGAGCGGGTTGCCGCTCTCCGCGCCGAGCTCGCGCGCCGCGGGCTCGATGGCTTCCTGGTACCGCGCGCCGATGAGCACCAAGGCGAATATGTGTCGTCGCGCGCCCAGCGCCTCGCCTGGCTCACCGGCTTTTCCGGCTCCGCCGGGCTCGCGGTCGTGCTCAGGGAGCGGGCCGCGATCTTCGTCGACGGCCGCTACACCCTCCAGGTTCGCGGCCAAGTGAATGTCCCGCTGTTCGAGCCGCAGCATCTGACCGACCAGCCGCCCGAGGCGTGGCTGGCCCTGCACCTGAAGCAAGACCAGCGCCTCGGCTACGATCCCTGGCTGCACACGGTGGATGCGATCGCCAAGCTCAAATCCGCCGCCGAGCGCGTGGGTGCCGTCCTGGCCCCGGTCGATGGCAACCCCTTGGATGCGGTTTGGCGGGATCAGCCGCCGCCGCCTCTGGGTCCGGTGGTGCCCCATGCCCTCGACTTCGCCGGCGTGGAGGCGGCCGAGAAGCGCCGCGCCGTCGGCGAGGCGGTCAAGAAGGCGGGGGCGGATGCGGTGGTGCTGACCTTGCCGGATTCGATCGCCTGGGCGCTCAATGTGCGCGGACGCGACGTGCCGCGGACACCCTTGCCGCTCTCCTTCGCGGTTGTCGACAGCGAGGGCCAGGTCGATCTCTTCATCGATCCGCGCAAGCTGACGCCGGCGGCGCGCGATCGGCTGGGCAATGCCGTCAGCGTGCGCCCGCCCGGGGAATTCGCCGCCGGCCTATCCGAGCGCGCCAAAGAGCGGGTCCTGGTCGATCCCTCGACCGCGCCCGCCTGGGTCTTCGACCGCCTGAGCGAGGCCGGCGCCACGATCGTGCGCGGGCCCGATCCCTGCCAGCTGGCGAAGGCGTGCAAGAATTCGGTCGAGCTCGACGGCACCAGGCGCGCGCATCGGCGCGACGGCGCCTCGGTCACCCGGTTCCTCGCCTGGCTCGCCGAGCGGGCGCCGCAGGGCGGCTTGAGCGAGATCGAGGCCTCCGATCGGCTGGCGGCGCTGCGCGGCGCCAATGAGCATTTCCGCGATCTCAGCTTCGACACCATCTCCGGCGCCGGGCCGAACGGCGCCATCGTGCATTACCGCGCCGAGCCTAAAAGCCAGGGCAAGCTGGCACCCGGCCAGCTCTATCTCGTCGATTCCGGCGCGCAGTATCTCGACGGCACCACCGACATCACCCGCACCATCGCGGTCGGCGAGGTCGGCCCCGAGCCCAAGGATCGCTTCACCCGCGTGCTCAAGGGCCACATCGCGCTGGCGACCGCGCGGTTTCCCCAAGGCACCACCGGGAGCCAGCTCGATGCGCTGGCGCGCCGGCCGCTCTGGGAGGCGGGCCTCGACTTCGATCACGGCACCGGCCACGGTGTCGGCAGCTATTTGAGCGTGCATGAAGGCCCGCAGCGGATCTCCAAGCTGCCCAACACCCAGGCATTGAAGCCCGGCATGATCGTCTCCAACGAGCCCGGCTACTACAAGACCGGCGCCTACGGCATTCGCGTGGAGAATCTGGTCATCGTCGTCGAGCTGCCGAAGGAGAACGGCGCCGAACGCGACATGCTGGGCTTCGAGACGCTGACCTTGGCGCCGATCGACCGCAATCTGGTGGAGCCGTCGCTGATGACCGAAGGCGAGCTCGATTGGCTCAACGCCTACCACGCCCGCGTGCGCGAGACGATCACGCCCTTGGTCGACCACGAGACCGCCCTCTGGCTCGCGGCGGCGACGGCGCCGGTGAGGTGAGGATCGACGCCTTCGCCTGCGCAATGCCGGGCCGGGTGAACAATGAGCGAGAGGCCAGATGACTGGAAGCCGTGAGCGCCCCGCCTTCATCCGTCACTACCGCGAGATCGAACGATCCGTCGGTGAAAACAACCTCCAAGCCATGGCAGCCCCGTTCGGCAGCGCCCTCGGCCTTGCAAGGATCGGCGTCAATCAAGAGATCATTCAGCCGGGCCATCGCTCGAGCTTTCCGCACGCTCACAGCGAAGATGAGGAATTCGTGTTCGTCGTCGAGGGCCATCCCGATGTGTGGATCGATGGCGATCTCTACGGGCTCGAACCGGGCGATGGTGTCGCGTTTCCGGCTGGGACCGGCATTGCGCACTGCTTCATCAACAACTCCGGCGCTCCCGTGCGGCTGTTGATCGTCGGCGAGCGCCGGCCCGAGGATCGCGTCATCTATCCGGTCAACCCGGAGCGACGGGAGCGGCCGAACTGGTGGCACGATGCGCCGCAGCGGCCGCTGGGCGCCCATGACGGTCGGCCGACGCCGCGGCGTCGATGAGCTTCGAAACGAATCCTACGGTCGGCATCAGAGCGGCGGAGCCGGCGGATCTGCCGGCTGTCGAGGGCATCGTCCGCACGACCATGGCGTGGGAGTGAGGCCGTGCCTGCAAAACCCGAGCGCCCCGCCTTCATCCGCCACTACCGCGAGATCGAACGATCCTACGGTGCCGATGATCTCGAATTCGCCGGCGCGCCGTTCGGCAAGACGCTCGGGCTGGCACGGATCGGCGTGAACCACGACGTCATCCCTCCGGGCCACCGCACGAGCTTCCCGCACGCTCACAGCGAGCAGGAAGAATTCGTGTTCGTCATCGAGGGCCACCCGGATGTGTGGATCGATGGCGTCTTGCACGCCCTCGGGCCAGGAGATGGCATCGCATTCCCGTCCGGGACCGGGATCGCGCATAGCGTTCTCAACAACTCCGATGCGCCCGTGCGACTCCTCGTGGTGGGTGAGCGTCGGTCCGGGGATCGCATCGCCTTTCCGATCAACCCGGAACGGCGCGACCGGCCGAATTATTGGCACGATGCGCCGACGCGACCGCTTGGCGCCCATGATGGCCGCGTGACAGCGCGGGTGCGCTGAGGATCTGTTGCGTTATGAACGGGTCGCCGATCTGCCCGGTCATCGGCTCTATCGCCGACCCTTGTCCCGATACCCTAACCACTCGCTCCAGTCGTTGCGATCGAGCCGCATCTCTCGGGCGAGCTCGCGTAGCCCGGCGGCTGCCGCCCACGCGCGCGCCACGTCGTGCCGTTGCCCAGCCGGCACCAGCCAGGCAATCGCGCGTCCATGCCGAGTAATCGTGATTTCTTCGCCGCGCTCGACCCGCGCAAGCAGTCGGGCCAACAGCATCTTTGCCTTGGAGACACCGACCTCAGCCATGCGTTCTTCACCGAATTGTTTGTAGCCTACTCATAACAGAGGCTGTGGTATGTGGCGGTGGAAATCCGCGAGGCACGCGACGGCCGATCCGGCGGGAAACCTGATGGAAATGGCGCTCTCGCCATCCATCGGTATTGCGGGGCTCGCACTGCGCATGGCCGAGATGGTACCAGTCGGACGAGGACGCAGGCGAGCGAACGGGGCTACTCTGTCGTCCAGGCGCATCAATGGATGTTGACCAGCGGGCATGATCCTTTCCGACATCAGACTCGCCGAGCCCGCGGATCTGCCCGCCGTCGAACGCATCGTCCGCGATGCCTACACGAAATACATCGAGCGCATCGGCAAGCCGCCGGGACCGATGCTCGACGACTATGCCGAGCGCATCAAGGAGCGCGCAGTTTGGGTGCTCGTCGATGCCGGCGTCGTCGCGGGCATTCTCGTCCTGCTGTTCGAGGCCGACCATGTCCTGCTCGACAACGTCGCCGTCGATCCGCGGAGCCGAGGCAAGGGTCTCGGTCGCGTTCTCATCGGCTTCGCCGAGGCAGAGGCGCGGAGGCGGGGATACGGCGAGATCCGCCTCTATACGCATCAGAAGATGCGCGAGAACATCGCCATGTACCCTCGCCTGGGATACGAAGAGACGGGTCGCGGCGAGCAGTCGGGGTATGAGCGGGTGTTTTTCAGGAAGAGACTCGGCTGAGGGCCGCGCCCGCGGAGTCATCCCTGGTCGTATGCTTGCTGCAGCTTCTTTATATCGATCTTATCCATCTGCATCATCGCCTTCATGACTCTCTGCGACTTCTCGGGATCCTTGTCCTGCAACAGCGTGCCCAAGAGCGAGGGGATGACTTGCCATGACAGGCCGAATTTGTCCTTGAGCCAACCGCATCGGTTCTTTTCGCCGCCTGCGGACAGCTTCTCCCACAGCTCGTCGACTTCCTGTTGTGTCTCGCAGTTCACGAAGAACGATATCGCCGGCGTGAAGGTGAAGTGCGGGCCGCCGTTGAGCGCGAAAAATTCCTGGCCATCGAGCTGGAAGGTCGCGGACATGACCGTCCCTTTCGCTCCGGGCCCGGCGTCTCCATAGCGGGTCACGCTCCCGACCTTCGAATTCTTGAAGATCGAAACATAAAAATGCATCGCCTCTTCGGCTTTGCCGTCGAACCACAGGAACGGGGTGATCTTTTGCATGGTGGTGTCCACTCAGTCAGAGGATTGCCGCTGCCGCTTCATCATGGAATTCGAGAGCCCGGTAGTAGCGTTAGAGCTTCTGGACGAGGGCCGCGAGCTGGTCGGCGCATTGGCCCCAGCCTTTGTGGAAGCCCATGTTTTCGTGCATCTCGCGGTCCGCAACGGTCCAGTGGCGGACGAGTGCGGTGTATTTGGTTTTGCCGCCGCCAAGAGCCTCGAAGGTCAGGATCACCGTCATGAACGGCTTCTCCGACGGCTCCCATGCCTTCGTATAGGCATTGGTGAAGACCAATCGCTCATTCTCGACGACTTCGAGATAGACGCCCCGGTTCGGCATGTCCTTGCCGTCGGGGCTGCGCATGACGATCAGATTCGAGCCGCCCAGCCGGACGTCGAGTTCGGCGACCGGCGTGGTGTAGGGCAGCGGCGCGAACCACTGCTTCAGAAGCTCGGGATCGGTCCATGCTCTGTAAACTTTCTCGCGCGGCACGTCGAAGATGCGGGTAAGCACCAGGTCGCGATCGGAGACCGGCGTCGCCTTGTCCGTGGTGGTCATCGTCTATTCCTCTTTTTCTTCTCTGGTGACGGTGGGCTCAAAAGCGTTTCCAGATAACGCCTGAGATGCTGAAGGCACGCGGCGGCGACCTCGGGGCTCTGCTTCGCCTTGGCGAAGATGAAGGCTCCTTGCAGAACGGATTGCATGAAGTAGCCGACGCTCTCGGCGCTCCACGGCGCATCGGGCGCGTAGTGCTGCTTGGCGGCCTCGATGTCCCGCACCAGCTCCGCCACATGAGCAGACATACCTGCCTCGCAGGCGGCGCGAATGTCCGGGTGGGTCGCGTAGACCTCCTGCACCGTGGTGCCCAAGAGGCAAGTGAAATGTGGGATGTCCCATTCGAGCATGGAGGCGCGAAAATCGACGTAGCCCAGCACCCGGTCGCGCGGGTCGAGCTTCGCGCCGTAGGGCGCCGAACCGAAGATCGTCGCGGCCATCGCGCCGAACCGCTCGATCGCCGCGATCGCCAGCTGCTCCTTGCTCACAAAGTGGTGGAAGAAACCGCCCTTGGTGACACCCGCCTCCGAGCAGATGTCGTCCACCGTCGTCGCCGCGTAGCCCTTGGCGCGGATCGCATCGCGGGCCGCATCGAGCAGCCTTGTTCGTGTCGCAGCGCCGTCTCTGGTTTTCATCGCTTTATCATACCAACTGGTTGGTATGTATAGTCGTGCAGGTCCGGGCGCCCGTCAAGGGCATTGCACGGCAGGATCAATTTTGTCGATCACTCAATGGCTTAGGGCCATCGCACAAGGTCGGCCAAGGTGGCAGCCCCGCCTTGACAGGGTTCGGGGCGGGACTATCGTTCCGGACTGGCATTGAAGAGGAGGTGCCGCGCATGTCGAGTGCAACCCCGCGGCGTCATCGGCACCCCGGGCCCGATCCGGCCGACAGCCTCACCGAGCGCGTCCTCCAGGCGATGGCAGGAACCGCCGATCCGCGCGTGCGGGCGATCATGGCGGCGATCGTCCGCCATGCCCATGCGCTCGTGCGCGAGCTCCAGCCCACGCCCGAGGAATATGAGCAGGCGTTGCGGTTTTTGGTCGACCTCGGCCACCACACCACCGCCGCCAAGAACGAGGTCGTGCTGTTCGCCGACGTGATCGGCGTCTCCGCCCTGGTCGATCAGGTGAACCGCACCGGTGTGGAGAGCGAGACCGCACTGCTCGGCCCGTTCTACCGGGGTGCGGCACCCTGGTGCGCGGCCGGCGACAGCATCGCGCGTTCGGAGGCGCCGGGGCCGACGCTCATGGTCGCGGGGCAGGTGCGCAATGCCGAGGGTGGGGCCATCGCCGGCGCCGTGCTCGACGTCTGGCAGGCATCGCCCGTGGGCCTTTACGAGAACCAGGACCAGGGCCAGGCCGACATGAATCTGCGCGGCCGTTTCCGCGCCGATGGCGAGGGCCGATACCGGTTCCGCACGGTCCGGCCGGCCCGCTATCCCGTGCCCACGGACGGGCCGGTGGGGGTGCTGCTCAGCGCCCAGCGGCGCCATCCCTACCGCCCGGCCCATCTGCATTTCATCGTCTCCGCCGAAGGCCACCGCACCCTCGTCACCCAAGTCTTCACCGACGCCGAGGCGGAGCTTGCGAGCGACGTCGTCTTCAGCGCCACGCCCGGGCTCATGGGCGGCCTCCACCGCCATGACCGCCCGGATCCGGCGCATCCCGGCGCAGCACCGCCCTTCTTCAGCCTCGAATACGATTTCGTGCTGGCCAAGGGGACCCCGACCTTCCCCGTCCCGCCGATCCCCTAGGGGTGCGTCTTGCCGGCCGAGGAACCGATGCCCGAGGCATCCCCGGCAGGGGCGGCGAAGTGCCGGGCGAGCCACGCGCCGGTCCCTGGCACGCCTGGCCGCTATCGGGCCTTGCGGCTCGGCGAGAAGGCGCCGGACCTCGAACGGCTGCAGTTCCGCGTGGAAGATCTGCCGCGTCCGCGGCTGGGGCCCGGCCAATGCCTCGTCGCCGTTCATGCCGCCGCAGTCAATCCGAGCGATGCCAAGGCGGCCCTCGGCCTCATGCCCCATGCCGTCTGGCCGCGCACGCCCGGCCGCGACTTTGCGGGCACGGTCATCGAAGGGCCGCCCCGGCTCCTCGGCCTGGAGGTTTGGGGCAGCGGCGGCGATCTCGGCATTCGCCGCGAGGGAACCCATGCCCGCCTCCTCGTCCTGGACGAGGATGAGGTTCGCGCCAAGCCCGCACGCCTGTCGCTCATCGAGGCGGCCGGGATCGGCGTCCCGTTCGTGACCGCTCTCGAAGGTTTCCGCGCCGCGGGCGGAATCGGCGCTGGCGCGGTCGTGCTGGTCATGGGAGCCCAGGGCAAGGTCGGGCAGGCCGCGGTCCAGATCGCCAGCATGAAGGGGGCCCGCGTGATGGCGGTGGTGCGCCGCAGCGGGGATTTTTCCGGCCATGCCGCGGGCACGGTCGAGGTCATCGACGCCGCCAGCGAAGATGTTGCCAGAAGAGTGCAGGACGCAACGGCCGGGCATGGCGCGGACATCGTCTTCAACACCGTCGGCAGCCCGTATTTCGATGCGGCGAACAAGGCGATGGCGCTGGGCGGGCGGCAGATCCTGATCTCCACCTTCGAGCGGACCGTTCCCTTCGACATCCTCGAGTTCTACCGCGGCCGGCGGGTCTATGTCGGCATCGATACCTTGGCGCTCGATGCCGCCGCCTCGGCCCGCCTCCTGGAGGAGCTGAGGCCCGGATTCGAGGCAGGCCTGCTCAAACCCTTCCCGGTGGCGGAGGACTCGGTTTTCCCCCTGGAGGAGGCGGCATCCGCCTACCAGAGGGTCATGGGCGGGGCAGGCACCCGCGTCTTTCTCATGCCGGAACCGGCCCGGTGACGGTGGCGGACCTCAATGAAAATGAATAGGGGAGGACCATGATGCGATGCGATCGAAGGAGCCGGCCGTTCCGGCGGTTCGTCCTGGCGCTCGTCGGTGGAATGCTGCTCGCCTCGGGGCTGGCTCCGGTGCGGCCGCTCGCTGCAGAGGAGGCGAGCGCGATCCGCGTCGGCTTCGGCTACGGCATCGGCTTCCTGCCGCTGATGATCGCCGACAAACTGAAACTCCTGGAGCGGCGCGCCGAGGCGGCGGCGGGGCGGGCGATCCCGGTCAGCTATCTCCGCTTCAGCGGCTCGGCGGCGATGCAGGATGCGATCCTCACCGGCAATGTCGAGGTCGGCGGCTATGGCGTGCCCGGGTTGCTGATCGCCTGGGAGAAGACCCGCGGGCTTCCCCAGGAAATCGTCGGGCTGGCCGGGATCACCACCGGCGCGCTCACCCTCGTCACCAGCAATCCGGCGGTGAAGAGCGTCCGCGACTTCGGCAAGAACGACCGCATCGCCATGCCGGCGACGACCAGCCCGCAGATGTATCTCCTGCAGATGGCGGCCGAGCGCGATCTCGGCCCCGACAAGGTGGACGCCTTGAAGCCGCAGGTCGTCTCGCTGCCGCATCCCGAGGCGGTGAACGCGCTCCTGTCGCGCACCGAGGTCACCGCCTACTTCGCCTCGGCGCCGTTCACCCAGATCGTGCTGGCCGACCCGAAGATCCACGCCGTCCTCACCTCCGAGGACGTGTTCGGCGGCCAGGCGTCGTTTCTGGTGCTGGCGGCGACCAAGCGCTTCGCTGACCAGAACCCGCGCCTGGTCGAGGCGATGGTGGCGGCGATCGACGAGGCGGCGGCCTTGATCGCTAGCGATCCCATGCGCGCCGCCGAGATCTATCTCGAGGCGGAGCCGACCAAGGGGGTGACGCCGGAGCTCATCGCCAAGCTCCTGAAGGAGCCGGGCAACGGCTTCGGCGCCGAGGTGCGTGGGGTCAAGCGCTACGCCGATTTCATGGTCCGCCTGGGCCAGCTCCGCGCCGCCCCCGCCGACTGGCGCGCCGTCTTCCTGCCCGTGCTGCACGGACGAGAGGGTTCATAAGGCCGAGTCCCGGACGACGCGGCAATAGGCGCTACTTGACCGCGCCGGCGGTCAGCCCGCGCACGATGTAGCGCTGCCCGATGAGGAGCAGCAGCAAGGCCGGGATGACCGAGAGCGCGCTGCCGGCCGCCATCTCGCCGAACTTGATCTCGTTTTCCTGGGCGTATTTGGCGATCGCCAGCGGCACGGTCTGGGTGTGCTTGGCGCTCAGATTGAGCGTCACCACAAACTCGTTCCACGAGCTGATGAAGACCAGCATGGCAACGGCGACGAGCCCGGGCAGGATCACCGGCAGGATGACGCGCCAGATCAGGTTCGGGATCGAGCAGCCGTCGATCCGCGCCGCCTCCTCGAGCTCCTTCGGCACCTCGCGCATGAAGGCGGTCATCAGCCACAGCGCCAGCGGCAGGTTGAGCGCCACATGGGCCAGCACCAGGCCGGCATAGGTGTTGTAGAGCCTGGCCCAACGGAAGAAAAAATACCAGGCGCCGACCAAGGTGATCGCCGGCAGGATGTGGAAGACGACGGACCAGAGCAGGAGCGCATAGACGAGCCAGCGCGGCCACTCCAGCCGCGCCAGCGAATAGGCGCCGAGCGTGGATATTGCGAGCACGATCGCGGTGCTGGCGGTCCCCACGATCACGCTGTTCATGAAGTTCTGGAGGAAGTCGGAGGTTCCGGAGAACAGCAGCTCGTTGAAATTGTCGATGATCGGGGTGAACCAGAATTCGCCCATGATGAGCGAGATCCGCGAGCGAAATCCGGCCGCGGTGATCCACAGGAACGGGAACACCACGATCGCGGCCGCGGCCAAGAGGCCGGCTTGGGCGATGCCGCCGTTCAGGCGAAGGGGCCTCATGCGTATTGAGCGCGCCGCCGCGCGACCGCCGATGCGAGCACGATCGCCAAGGCCAAGATGAAGAGTGTGGCGATCGACATGGCGGCACCCGGCCCGGTCAGATCCTGCTGAAAGAACCGGCGGTAGATGGTGAAGCTCAGGACCTCGGTCGCGGTGCCGGGACCGCCGCCGGTCAAGAGATAGACCTCGTCGAAAACCTTGAAGGCGACGATCAGGCGGAAAATGAGCGTGACCGCGATCGTCGGCAGCATCAGCGGCAGCGTAAGGTGGACGAGCTCCTGCCAAGCGGTGGCGCCGTCGGAGCGCGCCGCCTCATAGATGTCCTGCGGCAGGGATTCGAGCCCCGCCAGCATCAAGAGGAAGACGAAGGGCGTCCAATGCCAGACATCGACGGCGATCACCGCCGGCAGCGCCAAGGCCGGCTGGCCCAGCCAATCCTGCGCCGTGCCGCCGAGGAGCTCCCAGAGCTGGTTCAGGACGCCGAAGTCGAAATTGTACATGAGCTTCCAGATGGCGCCGATCACGATCCCCGGCACCAGGATCGGCAGCATGAAGAGGGCGCGGTAGAATGTGCGTCCGCGGTCGATCTGCGTGGTCGCAAAGGCGAGCGCGAAGCCGAGCACCATCTGCACCGAGACCGCACCCATAGCGAAGAGGAGGGTGTTCACCACACCCGCCCGCAACAGCACGTCGTCGGGCAAATGCGCGTAGTGGGCGAAGCCGACGAAGCGCCATTGCGCCGCCCCACCGGCCCAGGTGATGTCGTGGACGCTCATCGCGATCAGATTGAGCACCGGAAACAACGCCATGCCGGCATAGACGACGATCGTCGGAGCGAGCGTCGCCTTCCGCCAGAACCGATCCGTCATGCGCCCGCCCGCCTGACCTTGACCATGGCCGCGCAACTATAGAAGCTTCGCCGAAGGGAGGAACGTCCATGAAAAAGCACGCGCTGATCGCGGTGTTCGCGGCTTTGACGGTGCTGGCGCCGGTCGCCGATGCCGATGCGCAAGGCAAGGTTGCGCCCATCACCTTGGTGATCAACCAGTCGCCCTGGTTCGACGGCTTCAAGCGGCTGGTCGACAGCTACGCCCAGGAGACCGGCAACAAGATCGAGCTCGACGTCAATCCCTATGCGGGGATGCTCGACAAGATCCGCAATTCGCTGCGCGCCGGGGCCGGCGACTACGACCTGTTGGCGATCGACGCCAATTGGATGGTCGAGATGTTCGCGGCCGGCACCTTGATGCCGATCGACGAGCTCGAACCCGGCTTCAAGCTCGACCCCAAGATCAGCACCTTCGACGGCTCGATCCTGTGGAACGCCGAGCGCCGCGGCTTCGATCCGGTCAAGGGCAAGCTCATGGGCATGCCGATCAACGGCAATGTCGACGTGCTCTACTACCGCGCCGACCTCTATGAGAAGGCCGGCCTCAAGCCGCCCGAGACCTGGGACGATCTCTTGGCCAACGCGGTCAAGCTCAACGACCCGCCGCGGGTCTACGGCTTCGTGCATTTCGACGACCGCGCCTTCACCATGGTCGACTACTCCAACTTCATGTTCAGCTTCGGCGGCGACATCTTCGCCGATCCGAAGGCGGGCGACTTCCGCGTCGCCTTCAACAGCCCGAAGAACCTGAAGGCGCTCGAATTCTACATCGAGTCCGGCAAGAAGGGCGGCTACCCCTCGCCGGGCTCGGTCAGCCAAGGCCAGCTGTTCCAGCTCTTGGCGACCGGCAAGGCCGCTCATGGCATCGGCGTGGTGGCAGGAATGGCGCAGTTCGACGATCCCTCGAAATCCGTGGTCGCCGGCAAGCTCAACGCCACCTTGATGCCGCGCGCCGCCGACGGCGTGCATGCGGCGCGCGCCGGCCATTGGATCGGTGCGGTTGCCAAGAACGTGCCCAAAGACAAGCAGATGGCCGCACTCGCCTTCCTCAAATGGTTCCAGACCCGCGACCATCAGATCGCCTATGCCAAGTTCGGCGCCATTCCGGTGCGCAGCGACATCGGCGATTCCGAGCTGGCGAAGGATCCGAAGTTCCGCTTCCTGAAGGCGATGGCGGACAACGCCGCGGTCGCCCGCATCCCGATCGCGGTCCCCGAGGCGCCGCAGCTGATGGCGATCACCAATCTCCGCTTGAACGAGGCGGTGATCGGCCAGTCGACGCCGGCGAAGGCGCTCAATCAAGCCGCCCGCGAGATCCACGAGGTGATGGTGAAGGCCGGCTACAAGACCGGGCTGCTTGCCGACCTGCCGTGATCGAGCCCACGGAGCGGCGGCGCCTCGGCCAGACCGGGCTCGAGCTGTCGCTGCTCGGGGTCGGCGGCGGCAGCGCGCTCATCGCCGCGGGCGAGGCCGCCGAGTCGGTGCTGGAGGCGGCCTGGAATGCCGGGCTCCGCACCTTCGACACGGCCCCCTTCTACGGCGTGGGTGTGAGCGAGCGGCGCGTCGGGCGCTACCTCGGCCGCAAACCCCGTGACACCTTCGTGCTGTCGAGCAAGGTCGGCCGCCTCATCCGCGACGGCAAGATCGTGCATGACTACACTGGGGACGGCGTGCTCAGCTCGATCGAGGAGAGCCTCGAGCGGCTCGGCCTCGGCTCGATCGACATCGCCTACATCCACGACGTCAACCCGCACACCCACGGCGCCGACTATGAAAATCGCTTCCGCGAGGCGATGGACGGCGGCTACCAGGCGCTCCATCGTCTGCGCGAAGAGGGCAGGCTCAAGGCCATCGGGGTCGGCGTCAAGGACTGGGAGGTCTGCCTCCGCTTCGCGCGCGCGGGCGACTTCGACTGCTTCATGCTGGCCGGCGGCTACACGCTGCTGGATCACGGCTCGCTCCAGGAGTTCCTGCCCTATTGCCGCCGGCGCGACATAAGGGTCGTCGTCGCCTCGCCCTTGAATTCCGGCATCCTCGCGACCGGCGCCACGGAGGCGGCACGCTACTACTACGCAGCCCCGCCGCCGGAGATCCTCGAGCGCACCCGCGCCCTTGCTGGCATCTGCGCCGGCCATGACGTACCGCTGGCCGCCGCCGCGCTGCAGTTTCCGCTGTATCACCCGGCGGTCGCAGGCATCGTCGCCGGCTACCGTGCGCCTGCCGAGCTTGACGAAGCCCTGGCGCATCTCCGCCGCCCGATTCCAGCCGCACTCTGGGCCGAGCTCAAGGGGCGTGGGCTCATCCCCGCGGGAGCGCCGACGCCATGAGCGATTTCCTGGGTTATCGCAATGCCGACGGCTCGGTCGGTGTGCGCAATCATTTCCTGGTGATGTCGCTGACCGGGCTCACCGGCCCGACCGCGCGGCGCATCGCCCAGCAGATCCGCGGCGCTGAAGTCGTGACCATGCCCTTCGGCAGCGGGCTCGTCGGCGCCGATGCGGAATTGCATCGCCGCGCGCTCATCGGCCTTGCCGCCAATCCGAATGTCGGTGCCGTGCTCATGATCGGCGGCAATCCGCCGGAGCTCACCGACATCGCCGAGGCGGTGGCCTTGACCGGCAAGCCGGTGGACACGCTCTCGATGGACGATTGCGATCACGACGCGCTCACCTTGAGCGAGCGCGGCACCAGGGCGGGCGTCAAGCTCGCCCGCGCCGTCTCGCGCCGCCGGCGCGGGCCCGCTTCGGCCTCCGAGCTGACGGTGGCGCTCGAATGCGGCCGCTCCGATCCCAGCTCCGGCCTGGTCTCGAATCCGTTGGTGGGTCTCGTCGCCGACCGGCTGGTCGCCGCGGGCGCCCGGGTGATCTTCGGCGAGACCATGGAATGGCTTGGCGCCGAGCATCTCTTGAAGCGCCGTGCGGTGAGCCCCGAGGTCGCGCGCGCGATCGAGGCGGCCGTGCTCCGGCGCGAAGCCCAGGCCGTCGCCGCCGGCATCGATTTGACCGGCAACAATCCCGGACCCACCAACATCGCCGGCGGCCTCACCACCATCGAAGAGAAGGCGCTGGGCGGCATCGCCAAGGGCGGCCTGAGCCCGATCCAAAGCCTCATCGGCATCGCCGAGCGGCCGGCCAAGCCCGGCCTCCATGTCATGGATGCGCCGGCCTACGCGCCGGAATCGGTCACCGGCTTCGTCGCCGCCGGAGCGCAGCTGGTGATGTTCACGACGGGTGCGGGCAACAGCTTCGTCAGCCAGCTTGCACCGACCCTCAAGCTCTCCGGCAATCCGGTCGCAACCAGGCGCCTGGCCGAGCAGCTCGACTTCGATGCGAGTGCCGTCACCGAGCGCAGCGAGAGCATCGAAGCGGCCGCCGCCAGGCTCTACGACACCCTCATCGACATCGCCGGCGGCACCTTGACCTGGGGCGAGGTCCTGAACGAGGGCGAGGAGGTGGTGAGCCGCCTCGGGCCGGCGCTGTGACGGAAGACGCCGCGCCCGGCGAGGATTGGGACGCCGTCCTTTTGCACGCCGCCGACAATGTCGCCACATGCCTGAAGCCCATCGCCGCCGGCGCCTACATCCGCATCAAGGCGCCGGACGGCATGCGTACGCTCCGCGCCCGCGATGCCGTGCCGCTGTTTCACAAGATCGCGCTGGTTCCGCTCGATGCCGGCGTGGCGGTGCGCAAATATGGCGTAAGCGGTGCTTTTCCCCCACCCGTGAGGCGATAGCCGGGCTGTGAGAATCTCTAGCCCTTTGTGGGTAGGGCATAGGGACTATGACGGACACGGGTGACGATCCTAGGACTAAGGCCGCGCCGGCGCGGCGCGTTGAGATCTTCACGGGCGCCGGGCAGCGGCGGCGCTGGAGCGCGGAA